>JAZTXU010000020.1:0-1892 GCA_045636565.1 Acutalibacteraceae bacterium | reverse complement strand
TTTAATTTTTTGCAATATGTTTTTTCGATAACATTTTTTCAAGCTGAGAGGGCTTTCTAAAAAATGTGTAGAAAATTGAGAATGACAGTAATGCATCTGCCGACCAGCTTATAACCTGACCGATATACGCACCATCAAGCTGAAGAGACGGAATTAACCAAAGGGAGGTCACAAGCTGGATGGTACTTCCTATAATTGTGATTCCAAATACAACATTTACCTTGCCAAGGCTTCTGAGATATACATGTAATAAATGTCCCACCATATTAATGTAAAGGAAAGGCATATAAGTGGTTGCAAATCTGAGCGCGTATTCAAAGGCTTTGCCTTCGTAACCTGCGGGGAAGAAAATTGAGGTTATAGGTCTTGCAAAAATCCACACAAGTATAACAAACGGTGTGAGCAATGCACAGTTCATCCAAAAGCCTGCTTTTAAACCGTGTGGAATTTTTTTGTATTTTCCAGCACCGACACACTGAGCAGAGTAACAGCTTACTGCGTGGCTTGCATTCCAAAAGCTTTGACCGCAAATATTATAAACGCGTTTCATAACAGTATGGCCTGTTGTCGCCTCTGCACTGATTGAATTTACTGCAGGAGCTATGAAGAAGTTTACACAGTGGAAGGCTAATTTTTGCGCTGCCGCAGGCAGAGTGTAACGTATTGAATTGGTAAGACATGTAAAGCTGAAATGATATGAAATCTTTTCTGTTTTAAGGTCGCGGAAGGCACGCTTTATGAGAATCAAATAAAAAACCGTTGCCGCAAAGGTTGATAGAACGGTGGAGAGCGCCAAGCCTGCAACGCCCATATCGAAAACTAAAACGGTTAAAATATTTCCGCCAATATTTAAAATCGCTGAGGATAAAGATATGTATAGTGAAAAGGATGTAACCCCCAAAGCGTAAAGAACATGCAGCATAAGAAGGTTTAAAAAAGTGAATACATATCCAATATTATAAATGCTGAAATAAATCTTAGCATCATTCATTAAAATTGGTGACACATTTAGATAATTCATAATAGCATTGCGAAAGATAATTGAGAATGTTGCGATTAAAATAGAAATTACAGTGATTATAAAAAACATATTAACTACATCGCGTTTTAGCTTCTTATAATTTTTACCGCCGAATAAATGGGCAATATAAATTGAAAAGCCTTCAGTGAAACCGTTGAAAAATGAGTAAAACAAAATTTCGTAAGAGCTTGCGGCACTAATTGCACCAAGCGCATTTTCATTTACGAATTTACCGGCCATCATTGAATCTATTGTACTGTAAGCAGAGGTTAACAGTGATGAAAAAATCAAAGGTATGGCATATAAAAAATAGTTTTTATAAATATTACCCTCGGTAATGTTTTTGGTAGCCTTCATTTTGGGCTATATCCTCCTTGACACAAAGAGTTATTCATGATAGAATCAGTATAACAACTTTCTCAAACCGTGTCAAATGGGTTTGTTTTTTTGAAAGTTTCTCAAACTTTCTCATTTTAGAGGTGTGAAGAATGTCGCAAAAAATAAGACAGGAAGAAATTTTACATATTCTTGAAAAGCGCGGATATGTAACTGTAAAATATTTAACAGAGGTTTTGCATTACAGCTCGGCTACAATTAACAGAGATTTGAATGCAATGCAGAATTTGAGTCTTGTAAGGCGTAGTTATGGCGGAGTGGAGTTAGCGAATCGAAATGGTTTGCCGCCGCTTGCTCAAAGGCAGTTTTTTATGCAAAAAGAAAAGCGGCACAATGCAAAATGCGCGGCAGAGCTTATTGAAAACGGCGACTGCGTATTTTTAGGCGGAGGTACAACCGTTCAGCATATAGCACCTTATCTTGCTAATAAAAGTAATTTGCGTGTTATTACAAACAATATGCGTTTGGCAATTGA
>JAZTXU010000019.1:0-3688 GCA_045636565.1 Acutalibacteraceae bacterium | reverse complement strand
TTTCAATATTGTAACGCGCTTCAATTTATTGATGTATCTGAAAATAATGATTATTATTGTTCTGTAAATGGCGTGCTTTTTGATAAAACCAAATCTAATCTGATTCAGTATCCTGCAGGACTAAATAATACTACTTATATTGTTCCCGAGAGTGTAACGAACATATATGATTATGCTTTTCAGCATTCAAATACGCTTTCAGAAGTGATAATAGGTGACAATGTGACAAGTATCGGTTATCGTGCTTTTTATGCTTGTGAATCACTTGAGAACGTAATAATTGGAAACGGTATTACAGCTATTGAAAGCTCAACCTTTTCCGATTGCACGGCGCTTATTGATGTTTTAATACCGAATAGCGTTAAAAGCATAGGGGATTCTGCTTTTTCTTATTGCACCGCGCTTGAAAGCATCACAATACCTGCTGGAGTTACCGAAATCGGCGGTTATGCATTTTTGGATTGTACCGCGCTTTCAGAAATTATAATTCCCGAAACGGTAACAAACATTGGTTATTCAGCATTCAAAAACACTGAATTTTATAATAATGAAAATAATTGGGAAAATGGATTTTTGTATATCGGAGAGTATCTTGTTAATACAAAAACCACGATAAACGGAAAATGTAGTATTAAAGATGGAACAAAATATATTGCAGATTCTGCCTTTTATTCCCGTACATTAATTACTGAAATCACAATCCCAAGTAGTGTTATAAATATTGGAAAAACCGCCTTTTACAGATGCAACGCTCTTGAAAAGGTAAAATTTTGCGGTAGTGAGGCCGAGTGGAAAAAAATATTAATTGGCAATAACAACAGTTTACTTACAAATACTGAAATTATTTTTAATTTTATCGAAGTTCTTTTGGGTGATGTTAATCAAAATAACGAGATTGACATTTGCGATATGGTACAACTCAAAGAAGCATTGATTTTAGATATTGACATTTTTCCCGAAAACTTTGATATTAATGAAGACGGTGATTTTAATTCGCTTGATTTGACTTTTATGCGTAAAATAATGTTTGAACAGTTATAATTTAACAAAACCGCATCTGTTTTTTGGTGCGGTTTTATGTTTGCTTATTTGATATCTGATTTTGAAAAACTTAGTTAAAAAAATAACAATTGTTGCCTTTTAAAAACATATATGTTATAATTAATTAAATATAAAGATTTCTCTTAAAAGGAGATGTATATAATTGAAAAATATTAAAAAATTACTTTCAGTTTTGATTTGTGTGGTGATGTTATTTTCAACATTGCCTATCGTAAATTCAGTAAATGCGGAAACCACTTATTTGGATTCAGAACTCACTTTGAAAGGCGGTCCGGAATTTACTTTCAACGGCAATGAATGGTATCCTCAGCTTGTTATTGGGGCTGTTTCTGAATTCAGCCTTTCAACTTCGTGCTACCGGATTTGTTTTACTCTTAAACTGCCAAATGCAAAAGAGTTAAGAAAGAATATGTCTTTAGGTAGCCGTTCGACTGCCGGAGGTGGAAGTTTTTCTTACGGCGGTAACGATTTGGCTATATATTTTAGCGGTACAAATATTGATGGCATTGGTATTACTCAAGGGGATTTCTTTGGTATGATCGATGCTAATATTGAAGCACTCGATGCCGGAAATACCATCGAAGTAAGCTTACCTATCAAAGGAACTATTTCGCAAGGCGCTAAAATCACGGGCATTAATATTATGCTTTCTCATGATAAATCAGCCGCATTTTTTAACGGAAAGAAAATTTATCTTTCCAATTTTACTTTCTCTGAAAATCCTTTAACATATACCATTGTAAATGAAAATGTTACCATTACAGGATGCAATAAAAATGCCAGTGGCAATTTTATAATTCCTGATACTATTTCCGGTTATCCTGTTACAAGAATCGGAAGAAATGCATTTTCTAGTTGTAAAAAAATCATAGGTGTATCAATTCCCGATACTGTTACCAATATAGATGATTATGCATTTTTTGATTGTTCAGCTATTAAAAACATTACAATACCCCAAAATGTAACACGAATAGGCAGTTGGGCGTTTGCTAATTGTTCAGGTCTTGCTGAGATTAATATCGGAAATAAAGTGGAAAATATTGGTAGTAACGCCTTTGTAAATTGTACGAGCCTTACCGATATATTATTACCGGATAGTGTTAAAAGTTTAGGAAATCTGGCTTTTTCAAACTGCTCTGCATTAAAAAGCATAAAAATACCTAACGGTATTTCTGAAATCAGTGAGGAACTATTCTCTTTATGTAAAAACCTCACTAGTATAATTCTGCCTGGCAGTATAACTAAAATCGGCGCTTCTGCTTTTTATAATTGCGTTAAACTCGAAGAAGCAATCTTTTGTGGAACCGAGGAACAATGGAAAGAAATTACAATTGGTTCATATAACGATGATATTAAAGAAGCAACCATTAAGTATCACAGTTTTGGCGAATGGATAACTGTAAATGAATCCTCTTGTGCCGCTGAGGGTGAAAAATACAGAGTTTGTTCTATTTGTAATTATAAGGAAACTCAAAAAATTCCCACACTTGCGCATACGTATTCACCGGTTAAAACTGAACCCACTTGTTCGGCAGAAGGTTTTACCACATATACCTGTGAAGTCTGCGGAGATAGTTATAAAGCAGATATTATTGCGCCATTAGAACATATTTTTGGCGATTGGATTATAAGTAAAGGTGCAACGTGCGAAACTGATGGTGAAAAATACCATGAGTGTTCAGTGTGCTTTACTAAAGAAAAAGAAATCATTCCATCCACAGGTCATAATTATTCCTCAGTTGTAACTCCACCTTCATGTACGGAAGAAGGTTATACAACACATACCTGCGAAAACTGCGGCAACAGTTATAAAGATAGTATAACTCCTTGTCACAATTTTGTTAATGGTGTATGCACAGATTGCGGAATGCTTTCTGAAACTATGTTTACATATATCGTTTCAAATGGTGAGGTTACAATTGTAGGTTTTAGCGCAAATATTAACGGTAAGGTTAAAATCCCCGAAACTTTAGGTGGATATCCCGTTGTATTCATAGGCGACTCTGCATTTTATAATTGCAGAAATCTTTCGGGTATTGTTTTACCTGAAACCGTTACAAGCATTGGTGATTATGCGTTTGAAAACTGCACCAATCTGACCGACATTTATTTACCTGATAGTATTACTTATATTGGAAATTCTGCTTTTTACAATTGTAGAAATCTTAAAAGCATTACAATTCCTGCAGGAGTTACAGAAATTGATGGTCAGTTTATAGGCTGTACAAATCTCAGAAGTATAAATGTAAGTGAAAATAATAAGAATTTTACTTCGGTTGATGGTGTACTTTTCAATAAAACCGTAACTGAACTCATATGTTATCCTGAGGGCAAAATTGCAGTACCTTATACCATACCCGATACCGTAACAAGTATTAGAGAAAACGCATTTTACGGTTGCACTAATCTTACTGCAATCAGAATACCGAGTGCTGTTAATAATATCGGTAATCAGGCTTTCGATAGATGTACAAGTCTTAGTACCGTGTATTATTGCGGAACAGAGGAAGATTGGAATAATATTGTAATCGGTTTATATAATGATTATTTAGTTGCAGCAACCCGTAATTATGAAAGCCATATTTTAAGTGATTGGATTATTGCTTTTGAGCCAACTTGTGAAAAA
>JAZTXU010000018.1:0-2177 GCA_045636565.1 Acutalibacteraceae bacterium | reverse complement strand
CGGATATTCTGCTCGTACATAGATTCGTTTTATGTGCGGGTATTTTTCTTTTATTTCGGTTACGAGCTCAAGGCATAAGCTATTAAATCGGCTCTTGCTCCCGAAAAGAAAAGTATCAACTTTTTCGTCCACAATCAGTTTTTCAATAATCTCTTTAAGTTTTGATTTTAGTTCTTCGGTTTCGTTTATCTTTCTATGACCGAAAAAGCAACAAGTTTTCTCTTTCATAATAAATCACCACCGACCCAAGTTTACCATATATGGACTAAAAAGTCCATATATGGTCGCTGTAATCTTCCTAAAAAGCATAAACTATATATAGAACTTTTTAGGGGTGATAATATGGATACAAGAAAAGCCATAGCAAATAGATTATTAGAATTATGCGAGCAAAAGAGATTATCGGTAAACGCTCTTGCAAGAATCTCGGCAGTACCGCCCTCAACATTAAAGAATATAATCAATGGTGGTAGCAAGAACGCAGGTGTTGTTACTCTTAAGAAATTATGTGACGGATTAGAAATTTCTCTTTATGACTTCTTCGATACTGAAACATTCAAAACCTTAGAACAAGAAATTAAATAACATTTATTAACGAAAAAAAGCTCTGCCACGGCAGAGCGTTTTACTATTTTCAGTACTATTTACAGTATATTTCTATCGCCTTTGAAACGAATTCTGCCGCGCCGTCACCGTTTTTATCAATGTTGGTTTTGAAACGTTCATCAGCGACATACATTTGACCGAGGCCTGCAAGGATTTCTTTTGTGCAGATGTAGTAATTCTCGGTTATATAGTTTTGCAGTTCTTTTACAAGTGCCTGAGCATCATCCGAGTCTGCGGTTTGTCCGTTCTTCATACACTCGGCAAATTTGGTGAAGATGACCATCAATCCATCGTTTACAGCCTGCCATTTATCTTTAGTGTATTTTGCAGTCTTTTCTGCGTGTTCTTTATAGGCATCAGTTTCTCCCCATCGCTGTTTTGCCTCAACTTCATACTGCTTACGTGCAGTTTCGTAATCACTGTTATCAAACGCTGCCATTGTAACCTTTCCTTTCGTGGCACCGTCCAAAGCATCGATAATTCTCACTAATCGTTCCTTTTTTAACTCTAAGAGTTTTCGCTGCTCGGCGAGTGCTTTTTGCTTGTCATAATCGGGAGATGACAGTATCTCTAAAATGCTCTTAAGCGGGAAGTCAAGTTCGCGATAAAACAGTATCTCTTGCATACGCAGGAGAGAATTTTCGTCATAAAACCTATAGCCGTTTTGTGCGTCCACAAGGGCGGGTTTTAAGAGACCTATTTCATCATAATAATGCAGTGTGCGCACACTGACACCTGTAAGTTTTGCAAACTCATTTATCTGCATTTTCACAGCAATCACCTCTCATTTGACAGTATAAGGTATTACGTTACGTCAGAGTCAAGTGTTTTATTTCTCAACTTCATACGGCCAGTCGATGATGCCACCGAATTCTTTTACATTGGTGTAGCCGAGTTTAACGAGTTCTTCGGATGCGATCTTGCTTCGTCTGCCGCTACGGCAGTAAACGAGAATTAAAGCATCTTTGTCGGGCACTTCCTTTTCGGCACGCTGTGCAATTTCATATTCGGGGATTAAAATTGCGTTTTTAATATGTCCCTCGGCGAATTCTTCTTCGGTACGTGCATCTATGATAACATAATCATTTTCGGTGTCCATAATAGTTTTTGCTTGTTCGGCGGTAATCTGCTCATAGGTCGATGCTTTCCCATTTTCGCCATCACAAGCGGTCATTCCAAACAATGAGAGTGATATTAAAAGCATTATAATCAATCCTTTAACTTTTTTCATATTATTTGCTCCGTTTTGTTTTTTATAAACTGAGTATCCGTTTTTCAATCTCGGCAATCACAGATTTGAAAACCTCACCGCTTTCACCTGTTGGATCGGGCAGGTTCCAATTATCGTCAAATGCTTTGCCTATATATGGACAACCAACGTCACAACCCATTGAAATTACAATATCGGGTGTGGGAATTTTATCGATTGTTTTGCTATATTGTGTTTGCTTCATATCAATGCCATATAGTTGTTTCATAATCCGAACTGCGTCCCTATTTATCTGTGGCTTTGTTTCGGTTCCAGCCGAGTAAAAGTCGTATTTGTCACCTGCAAGGTGTTTGCCGAGTGC
>JAZTXU010000017.1:0-5177 GCA_045636565.1 Acutalibacteraceae bacterium | reverse complement strand
ATACTCTGATTTTTGGTGAATTTTTTGAAGCACAGCCGTGACACCGGAGCCGGTCATTGAAAGGAATGAAAAAATCACCCATTTTAGTGAAAAACCGCCGCCTTTGGGGTTAATAATCAAAAACAAAGCGGGTAAAATCAGTCCAACTCCGATATACTGTAATAAAGTAATTTCTTCACCGTAAGCAAAATAACCGAAAACTATTGGAATTAAGAATCCGCAAGAATATATAAGCATAGTGGCGGAAGAATTACCAAGGCTCATTGCTTTTATTTGGGTTAAATATGTAAAAATAACGAAAAAAGCAAATAGCAGAGACATCGTAAAAGAATAAGAAGAAATATTAATAATTTTGGAAAAATCAAATTTCAAAATCACTAACGAAATTAGTGCCGCTACCGCAAATGAAATTGCATTTTGTCCAATTAAATTTGAAGCATTGTTTGAGGAAGTGCCCATTTTTTTCATAAAAACGGTTTTTTCTGTAGCCGCGAGGGTAGCGCCCAATAAAACTAAATACAAGATTTTTTCACCCTATTATAAAATTTTTAATAATTATAGCATTTTTGAAAAGATTATGATATAATGATTTTACACAAAAATATAACAAATCTACAATTCGGTGATTATATGAAGGCGAAATTTTTACCTAAATCTCTTAGCGGAATAGGTTCCAGAAAATTTGTGATTGATTTTCAATCAGGGCAAACCTTTACTCAAATGCACTGGCACGATTGCATTGAAATTATATATGTTGAGCAAGGGAGTATAAGGGTATTTTTTAGCGACAAATGGCAGGATATGTTTGCCGGCGAAATGCTCTTAATTCCACCGCATAGAATACATTACATACATTGCTATGATGATAATACTAAAAAGGCTGTTCTTGGAATTTCTAATGAACTGATTTGTGACACTAATATTTCCGAGCAATCTGTGATTTTGCCGTTTAAAACCGAAAAAATCAATGATTTCTGCCATTTTAAAGGTGACGGAAAATTCGCAGAGATTTTTAATATTTTAAGAAGCACCGAAAATAATTATCACGGAAGTCTAATAATTCAGTCTGAATTATTGAAGCTGTATGCCTATATTTATAACGAGTGGCAAAAAATCGGACTTGATTTCATAGAACCAATAACCGATAAAAATATTTATAAGCTGATTAACTTTCTTGAAGAAAATTATGTTGAGGCGCCAACTGCCGAGCAAATGTCAAAGTTTCTTAATATGAGTTATAGTAATATGTCGCGAATAATTAACGAAAAGCTTGGAACCAGCTATAATTCTTTGTTAAATTCAATAAGGGTTGAAAATGCAAAAAAACTACTGCTATCGACCAATAAAAATATTACGGAAATTTGCTTTGACTGTGGATTTCAGAACAGCAGTTATTTTATTAAAACATTTAAAAATAAAGTTGGAATCACTCCCAATAAATATAGATCACTGCAAAAAATTAATTAATATAAAGTTAGCAAAAGTAAAACCGCACCCGAATGAGTGCGGTTTTTAACTTGAATTAAATTTTACTGTTTATTAGCATCAATTATCTTTTGAGCAATATTTGCAGGAACTTCTTCATAACGCGCGTGTTCAAGGGTGAAGGTTGCGGTACCTTGTGTTATTGAACGCATGGCTGTTGAGAAATCGCTCATTTCGCCAATGGGCACTTCACCGATAACCTCTTGCATCTTATTTTCAGCAGGATTCATACCTATGATTCTGCCGCGGCGCTTATTGATATCACCAATTACATCACCGAGCATTTCATCAGGAACTAAAACCTTTAATGTGCCAATAGGTTCAAGAAGAACAGGTGAGGTTTGAGGAATACCTTCCTTAAATGCAATGGCAGCAGCCATCTTGAAGGACATTTCAGAAGAGTCAACAGGGTGGTAAGAACCGTCATAGAGGACTGCTTTAACACCAACAACGGGATATCCTGCAAGCACACCCTTAACGGTACACTCGCGAAGACCTTTTTCAACAGCAGGGAAGAAGTTCTTGGGAACTGCACCGCCGAATACTTCATCTTCAAATACTAATTCTTCACTATCGCAAGGCTCAAAGCGAATCCAAACATCACCGAACTGACCGTGACCGCCTGATTGCTTCTTATGTCTGCCCTGAACCTTAACGGATTTACGAATGGTTTCGCGATATGCGATTTTCGGCTGCTTTAATTCAACATCTGCACCGAATTTTGCTTTAAGGCGCGATACTATGACATCTATATGTTGTTCGCCCAAAGCTTCAAGAATCTGCTCATGAGTTTCGTTATTCATGTAAACCTTGATTGTGCGGTCTTCTTCCATCATTCTGTTGAGTGCAGATGTGATTTTTTCTTCATCACCCTTTGCTTTCGGGCAAATTGCAACAGAAAGGGTAGGAGCGGGGAAATTAATTTCTGCGGCTACAATATCACCTTTTGCTGATAATGTATCACCTGTTTGAACTCCGCCAAGCTTTGCAACAGCACCAATATCACCGGTGCCTATATAATCAGCATCCTCTTGCTTGCCACCCTTAAGCCACATAACCTTCGAAATACGCTCTTCGCTATTTGTGCGGCTATTGATTAGGCGGGTATCGTTAGTAATTTTGCCTCCAAGCACCTTAAAGTAAGAAAGCTTACCAACAAACGGGTCAGCGATGGTTTTGAAAATTAACAGTGCAGGGTCAGCAGATGCTGAATATTCACATTCTTCACCATCGGATGTAAGGAATTTACAATCTGCAGGTGAGGGCATAATCTTTAAAAGGTTATCAACCATCATAGCAATTGCGTGACCGGATTGCTGAACACCGCAGAATACTGGGCAAATATCGCCCGATTTAACGCCTGTTGCAAGACCAGAAATTATTTCATCGGGAGTAAATTCTTCTCCTGAAAAATATTTTTCCATTAATTCTTCATCGGTGGATGCTACTGCTTCAAGTAACATACTACGCATATCATCAAGCTCGGTGCTTACGGGCATACGCATTTCTTTTAATTGGATGCCATCAGCCGCATAAGCTTTATTTTCAATAAGATTTATGTAAGACTTAACTTCATCATTTTCAACAAACGGAACAACAATTGGGCAGATAACTGCGCCATAGTTTCCTGCCAAGGCTGATAATACTCTATAAAAATGAGCGTGAGTTGAATCAAGTTTACCAACGAAGAATGCTACACTCTTTTTTAAGGCGCGTGCTTTTTCGAATGCCTGCTTTGCGCCAACTGTAAGACCTGATTTGCCGGAAATTGTTATTAGGGCACTTTCAGCGGCAGCAAGGGCTTCGTAAATGCCACCCGCAAAGTCAAAAAGACCGGGTGCATCAATTATATTAAGCTTTGTATCTCCAATTTCTGCAGCATATACAGAAGTGGAAACGGATACCTTACGCTTTTTTTCTTCACTGTCAAAATCCATAACTGTTGTGCCGTCACCGGTTTTTCCGATGCGGTCAGTAACACCTGCATAGTATAAAATTGCATCTGCTAAAGTGGTCTTACCTGAACCGCCGTGACCTAGCAAAGCAATATTGCGGATGGAATTTTCGGAAAATTGTTTCATTTTTAATACACTCCTTTAGGGTTTAACTTTACAATTTTGATTATATCACACTTTGTTAGTAAATACAACCAATTTTTTTCAAAAGTTTTAAAAAATTTTATTAAAATGTCATAATTTAGGCTTTAAAGTCGAAAAGTGCGGTTAAATACATATTAAAATATTACAAAATGTAATTTTTTTATGCCTTGAACTGATTAAATTATTACATTTTTGAAACCATTTTGTAATCGAATTGTTGCTACATTTTTTGCTATGTCCGTTGTATAATAAAATAAAGAAAAAAGGAGGCGAGCAATATGAATAAAAACTTGTTAAAAATCGTTGCATTGATGTTAGTTTTAATGCTTTTCAGTGTTTCAAATTTGCCCGCTTCTTTTGCTAGCGAACCTGTTAATTCTCTGACTGTTGCAACTACTAATAATGTTATTACTATTGCAGATACAGTTGAACCTGATTTTGATATTAACGAGGTTTACAAGGTGCGTTTTCTCAATATGTTAAATCATAATTATGTGTATGGAGAATCATTTAAATTTGTAGAGGATATGATAAATGATTCAATGCCTGCGTTGATTCAGTACCGTGAGAGTGAGGATTCTGAATTCTTACATGAAAGTTATGTTTCTGATTATATGTTCAATATGTACGGTATTGATTTTATCGATTATTCAGAGGTTAATGCCGAGTTTGAACAGGTCGAAGGTTATGTTTATATCCTTCCACGTGGATTCTCGGTGTATGAGCATGAGATAACTGCAGTAATTGAAAACGAAGATGGAAGTTTTACTGTAAAGAGTGTAGTAAAAGTTTCTTCGCATGACAGTGGCATAAATATTGAAGAATGCGAAACTTTGTTTGTAAGAAATGAATTTTCACCTTTTGGTTTTTCAATTATTCGTTCTGATATTGGGTTAAATACAATTACAGTTTGATAAGTTTAAAAGGAGCGTAACAAATCGCTCCTTTTAAATATAAATTTTTTAAATTTTCTTTAAAAATATCTTGACAAATGTGATTCAATAGAGTATTATATCAAATATGCCGATGTGGTGGAATAGGCAGACACAAGGGACTTAAAATCCCTCGGTAGCAATATCGTACCGGTTCAAGTCCGGTCATCGGCACCAAAGCATTCAAACCCGAACCTTTTACCAATCGGTGAAACGTTCGGGTTTGTTGTTTTCTTAAAAGATGTTAGATAGCCTTTGTTTGTGGCGGTACAGAGTGCTTTGCTCTGTACCGCCACTTCTTCGTTTCAAAGAATTTTCGTACATAAAGGAGATTTTGAAATGAAGACTAAAAAAGCATCTAAAACTAACATAACAAGATTTATTTTCTTTACCATTGCACTTACACATAATTTAATATTGGGATTTTATCTGAGAGACTTTCTTGTCCTCTCTCCCACGCTACAAGTATTCTATCTACTATCGGCTCTACCGACTTTGTTTTTGACAGTAAAAATTAATACTGTTTATCAATAGACGAAAAATAGTCTTGAAGTGTACATCCAAACTCCTGCTTGAATACACGATAAAATGTTCTCACAGAATTAAACCCACTTTCCAATGCACAGTATGTATGGGTGTTATTTCCCTCTTTCAAAAGTAA
>JAZTXU010000016.1:0-38826 GCA_045636565.1 Acutalibacteraceae bacterium | reverse complement strand
GGTAGTGCAACAGTTGAGTATATCTACGGTAGTGCAACAGTTAAGTATATCTGCGGTAGTGCAACAGTTAAGTATATCTACGGTAGTGCAACAGTTAAGTATATCTGCGGTAGTGCAACAGTTAAGCATATCTACGGTAGTGCAACAGTTGAGAAAATCTACGATAGTGCAACAGTTAAGTATATCTACGGTAGTGCAACAGTTAAGCATATCTACGGTAGTGCAACAGTTGAGTATATCTACGGTAGTGCAACAGTTAAGTATATCTACGATAGTGCAACAGTTATTTCTTCTCCATATACCAAGTGGAAAAATGCAGAAAGTATGATTATAGCAGACAAAGCAACATTTAAGGACAACTACGGCAAAGTTATATATCAATCGGGAAATTATCAATTAATTGCAGTGAAAAGTGGAAGCACAATAGGAGGATAAAATGGATAACTTGCAAATTTACAACAGGTACAGACAAGTACCACAGGAAGCGGTAAAACCGTTTGACAACGGCAAATTCAAAGGCACGGATATTAACACGATGTGGCGAATTAAGTGCCTTACAGAGCAATTTGGTGTGGTTGGCTTTGGATGGACGGTTAAGGTGTTAAGAACTTGGACGGAGCTTGGAGCTAACGAGGAAATAATGGCTTTCGCTGAGGTCGAAATGAAAGTCAAGGTTGATGGAGAATGGAGCGAACCATTCACGGCAACAGGCGGTAATTTGATGGTTAGACTTGTAAAGGGTAAAAATGGAAATCCAAATTATTTTACCAACAACGATGAAGCATTCAAGATGGCAATAACTGATGCGTTTGGAGTTGCTTGCAAATATCTTGGTATCGGTGCAGATGTTTATTGGGCGAATGATCGCACGAAGTACACGGACACCAACGAAGAGCCAACTACACCAATTCAGCCGAAAGCAGAACCAAAGGCAACGCAAAAGCAGATTGATTTAATAGAAGATTTGTATTCGGATGAAGAAATGGAAACAATACTCACTTGGGCAAAGGTTGAAAGCCTTAAAGATTTGACAATTCAGCAAGCAAGCAAATTGATAGAAAAGAGGAAGAAGAAATGAAAGATTTAATCAAGATCGAAAACGGAGTAACGCTTATTGACCCCGAAATAAGCTCTAAGATCGCAGAATTTGAAAAGCAGATAAAAGCGATTGAGGAGAAAGAAAAAGCCTTGAAAGAAGCAATAAAAGCCGAAATGGAAGCAAAGGGTATTATCAAGGTTGAGGACGAAATCAACGGTATGACAATTTCCTATGTTGCACCGACTTACAGAGAAACATTTGAGAGTAAGAGATTTAAGGCTGATAATCCCGATCTGTACGATGAGTATGTAACGATGTCACCTGTTAAGTCAAGCATAAGAATTAAGATGAAATAAGGAGGTAAAAAGATGTACGGAGTAATCATCACAGCAATAATTTGCGGAACACTTCTTGCGATTTGCCTTATCAATAAAAAGTAAACCGAAATTACAACAAAAGAAACTTAGATAAAAGGATAAAGAAAATGAGAGTATTAGTAGCTTGTGAAGAAAGCCAAGCGGTCTGCAAGGCTTTTAGAGAGAAAGGACACGAAGCGTATTCGTGCGATATTATCGAGTGTTCGGGCGGTCATCCTGAGTGGCATATACAAGGGGATGTATTGCCATTACTCAAAAGACAAGATAACGGGAACAACGGTTGGCACGATATCTATTTTGAAACAATGGACGGAAAAGCTCATTCTGTCGAAAAGTGGGACTTGATCATTGCACATCCTCCTTGTACCCACTTATCAAGCTCAGGACAATGGGCATATAAAAAAGGCAAAGATATTTCGCTTAAATATGAGGGTATAAATTTCTTTATGCAATTTGTAAATGCCGAATGTGAAAAGATTGCCATTGAAAATCCCGTAGGTATAATGTCAACGGAATACAAAAAACCATCACAAATAATTCAGCCGTGGCAGTTCGGACACAAAGCACAAAAATCCACTTGTTTATGGCTTAAAGGATTGCCGTTGTTGACACCAACAAACATAGTAGAAAAGGGAGAATTTGCTGAGTGGGTTGACAAGAAAACAGGTAGGAAAAAAAGGCAATCAAAGTACGATATGGAGATTTTGAAAACCGCCAAAACAAGTGAGGAAAGGTCAAGGTTGAGAAGTAAAACCTTTGAGGGCATTGCAAAGGCAATGGCTGAACAATGGGGATAACTAAAATTTAATTAAAGGAGGTGCTATTTTGCAAACTTTTGAAATCAACAATCACACAGTTGAATTTTTAGAAGAAGAACATATTTACCTTGTTGACGGAGTGCTGACACCGTGCGTATCAAATATCTTGGCTTACAAGTTTAATGATTATAGCGGTGTTTCCGCAGAGGTCTTGCAGAGGGCAAGCGAAAAAGGAACGGAGTTGCATCAAGCCATTGAAGCCTATGAGCAGAGGGGCGAACCAAGCGATCTTAAAGAGTTTAAAAACTATCTGTTTTTGAAAAAGCAATTTAAATTTGAAAGCCTTGAAAATGAAGTGCCTGTATTGTACGAAAAAGACGGCAGGGTGCTTTATGTTGGAACACTTGACCAAATTATAATGCTTGACGGAAAGTGCGGTATAAACGATTTTAAGAGGGTTTCAGCACCGAACAAACAAAAGATAGCATATCAATTAAACTTTTATAAATTAGCCTATGAGCAAACATACAAAAAACAAGTGGACTTCTTGTCTTATACTCACCTGAGAGAAACGGTAAGAAAGTTTAATTACCTGCCAATCAATGAAGAAGTAACACTAAACTTATTAAATGAATTTTTAGAAAGTGAGAAACAAAATGGAAACCTTGATGAAAGAGATTAGCAAGATTTTAGATGCCAAGAATTTGGATATTTACCTGCTTGAAAGCGAAAACAAAAGACTTAAAGCAGAGAACGCAGAGCTTAAAGCAAAAATTGACGAGAACGAAAAAGAGATCAAAGGTCTTTGCAAAGATATTGCAAGTTATATAGAAGCAGAGGAGAAAAAAGGATGAACAAAGTCATAATTATAGGTCGCAACACCAAAGAAATTGAATTGAAGATGACCGCATCGCAGACACCTGTTGTTGAGTTCAGCGTGGCGGTAAAGAGAACATTTAAGAACGCAAACGGAGAGTACGAAAGCGACTTCTTTAATTGCGTGGCATTCAGCAAACTTGCAGAAACAATCAGCCGTTATGTTAGAAAAGGTGATTTGATCGGAGTTGAGGGCAGACTTCAAACTCGCAACTACACCAACAACGAGGGCAGAAAAATCTATGTTACCGAAATAATGGTTGATAATGTTGAGTTCTTGCAACCTAAGAAGCAAGAGGAGCAGGCAAGCTATGAAGCATATCAAAACGCTAAATTTGAAGAAGTTGGCGAAGATGATGACCTCCCATTTTAAGCTATGAAAACAGATATAACTATTTACGGCACTGTAAAAGAGATAATCCCCAAATTGCTTGATTTGGATAATTCAACACCGTATTTAATATCCATCAAAGAGCCGAAAACCAAAAGGAGCTTGGAACAAAACAAGCTCCTATGGAAGCTCATACACCTCATAGCAAAGGAGACATTTGCTGATGATATGGAAATTTATTGTACGGTATTGGAGAGAGCCGATGCACTTAGCGATTATGTCATAACCGCAACGGATATGGGCGAAGCTCTAAGAAAAACATTTAGAGGTGTAAGGTTTGTTCGGATGCAAGAAGTCAATGGTAAGGAATGCTTTGTTTACAAAGTTTACCTTGGCAGTTCAAAGATGAACACAAAAGAAATGACCGAGCTATTAGATGTTACTTTGCAATTATGCGGAGAGCTTGGGATTGATACAAGGGAGGAATGGTATGGGTAAACGAAAAGAAGAATTTTGCATAATGAAGCCTGATGTGAGGTGGAGTACAACAAGATTTGAGGGTAGCCACCGACACGAAATTTTTTACGGACTCGCAAACAGAAAAAAGTCAATAGAAGATGGAATGGTAATATTCTTGACACCCGAAGATCACAATATGAGCAACAAAGGAATACACGCCAACAGAGAATTTGACTTGTATGCCAAAAGGAAAGCTCAACTTAGATGGCAAGAATTTTATGGCAAGACCGAAGAACAATTTAGGAAAAGGTACGGTAAGAGTTGGCTATGAATAGTAGAGATAAGGGAGCAAGGGGAGAAAGAGAGCTTGCAAGCAAATTAAAAGAATATGGTTACGATTGCAGAAGAGGGCAACAGTATTGCGGTGCAAATGGTGATGCTGATGTTGTCGGACTTCCTAAATTACACATCGAATGTAAAAGGGTAGAAAGATTAAATCTTTACGATGCGATGGCACAAGCAAAGCACGATAAGAGAGCCGATGAACTTCCTGCGGTGTTCCACCGAAAGAACAATAGTAAGTGGCTTGTAACAATGGAAATTGATGATTTTATGAAGTTATACAAGGAGTGGGAATAATGACACAAAGAGAAGCGATTTTACAGTACATAGAAGAATTTGGGAGCATTACACCGATGGAGGCATTCGCTGATCTTGGCATCACTAAATTAGCTACACGCATTTCCGAGATGCGAAAAGACGGAATGACTTTCAGGATCGAAACGGTAAGCACGAAGAACAGATACGGAAGAACTGTTAGTTATGCCAAATACTCATTTGCGGAGGGGTAAGCGATGGCAGAGGTAAAGTGGATAAAAATTGTTCCCGATGTATTTGACGATGACAAAATAAAGCTAATTGAGACTATGCCTGAAGGTGATAGCATCATTGTTATATGGTTTAAATTGCTTTGCCTTGCAGGCAAACAAAACAGAGATGGGTTTTTGTTGCTAAATGATAAAATCGCATATACCGATGAAATGTTGTCAACGGTTTTCCGCAGACCGTTAAACATAGTACGAATTGCATTAAGTACATTTGAGCAGTTTGATATGATCGAGATTGTAAATGGTGCGGTTTATGTTACCAAATGGGAGAAGCACCAAAGCGTTGACAAGATGGCAGAATTGCGAGAATACAACAGATTAGCACAGCAAAAATCAAGAGCAAAAAAGAAACTGTTACCGCCTAATAATGATGTCAATGACAAGTCAATGACAAGTCAACGATGTCAAGGTACAGATATAGATATAGAAAGAGATATAGAAGAAGAAAAAGAAATAAAGAAAGAAAAAAAGAAAGCGACAAGCTACGATGAAATTCTTTCAAGTATTTCAAACGATGATCTCAAAGAATTATATCTTGAATATATCAAGATGCGTAAGATGATCAAAGCTCCTATGACGGATAGAGCGTTGATTATGCTTATAAACAAGGTTAATGAGCTTGAACCTCATAGCCTTGAAAACCAAAAGAAACTGCTTGAAACTGCGATAATGAATAATTGGAAAAGCGTATATCCATTGAAGAATAACGCAGACCAAAAGCAAGACAAGCAACCGAGCAAGCAGGAAGAGGAGTTATTAAAGATGTTTGGAGGGTGATGAATGTTTATCGAATATATGATGAACCTTGAAGCGAAGGCAAACGAAGTTATTAAAACAGAGGATGGCGATTTCGTCAAGGACGGTCTGTTACACTGCGGAAAATGCGGAACACCAAAACAATGCAGGGTTGAGCTTATGGGAAAGATCATAATGCCAAAGTGCTTATGCAAATGCGAGGTTGAACGCAGAAAGCAAGCGGAAGAAGCTGAAAGAAAAAAGGCTTTTGAAGAAAGAATAAAAAAGTATAGGGCGATGGGATTTCCTGAAAGCCAAATGCAGTATTGGACTTTTGACAATGACGATAAGAGCAACGAAAAGCTAACGAATATGGCAAAAAGATACGTCAATCACTTCGATGCTTTTTTGAAAGACGGCAAAGGTCTTTTATTACACGGTGGAGTTGGAACAGGTAAAACCTATATAGCTTGTATGATCGCCAATGCTCTTATTGACAAAGGTTATCCCGTGTTAGTAACCAATTTCAGCAGGGTTTTAAACACCTTACAAGGCACATTTGATAAGCAAGAATACTTAGACAGCCTTAATCGCTTTAAGTTGCTTGTAATCGATGATTTGGGCATTGAGAGGGATACAGGCTATGCCAAAGAACAAGTATTTAGCATCATTGATAGCAGATACCGTGCAGGACTTCCAATGATCATAACAACAAACTTGACAATGCAAAAGTTGGCAACGGAAACCGAGCTTGCAGACAAGAGAGTATATGACCGTATAATTGAGCGTTGTTATCCTGTCGAGGTCGCAGGGGAAAGCAGAAGAATTAAAAAGTTAATCAATTCAAGTAATGATATGAAAAACATTTTAGGGATTTAGGAAGGAATAAACAAATGAATATCAAACTCGCAGAGTGGGCATTTATGCCCGAAAGAGCCTATCCAACGGATGCAGGAGCAGATTTGAGAACACCGCACGATGTAACAGTTGAGCCGAGGGGATCGGTGGTAATAGATACGGGGGTGCATATTGAATTACCGCCACACACGGTTGGAATGCTCAAAAGCAAAAGCGGATTAAATGTCAATCACGGGATCACAAGCGAAGGTGTAATTGATGTCGGCTACGTGGGAAGCATTCGATGCAAATTATACAATCACAGCGACAAGCCTTATGAGTTTAAAAAGGGTGATAAAATATCCCAATTAGTGATTATGCCGATTTTAACACCAACTTTTGAATTGGTGAACGAGCTTGAAGATACCGAAAGAGGAACGGGCGGTTTTGGTTCAACGGGTAAATAGTATGAGCAAACTTGGAGTATATATTGACAAAACAAGAGGTGAAGTAAGGCTTGCAGTTAAGCAAGGCAAGCCTGAAAAGCCCAAGCGTAGTGATTATGATCGGCAACAGGAGTTAATACAAATCTGCTTGAATTGCACCCGAAAGAGGTGTGGAGGGTGTGCTCGGGACAAGAGATTTAAAAAACAAAGATTACTTACAAAAGAGGAGTTATTATGAGCAGAGAAAATATGCAAGAACGCAAATATTTAGCAATAAGCATCAAGCACACAACATACGGTTGGAAGTTTGGAAAGCCCTGCGTATTGTGGGGATATAAGCAGACCAAAGACGATGAAAAGCGGTGCTTCGCTGATTATACGCTATATCCCAATAAAGCCGAAATATATTCTTTGCAAGATTGGTTGGATAGTGGCTACGGCTCAATTATCAAAATGGACGAACCCGTTCATTTGGAAATTGGTTTTTGCAAGAAGTGGAAAAAATACGACACCGTTCTGATAGATAAAGAGGAATATATCGGTTATTGCAAAATGTGTTGTTTGCCGATAGATACACCAACGGAGGAATACCGATGAAAGAAACTGAATTGAAGCCGTGTCCGTTTTGTGGGGGTAAGGCAAAAATATCTTTTAAGGATTATCATTTCTACGGAAAGAATTTCAAAGGCGATAGAAAAGTAAGTTATAGGGTTCAAGTCATTTGTAATAAGTGCAGAAGCAGGGGTAAACCAATTGTAACAGAACCAATGATAAATCCTATGCCGTATATTACCGAATGGGGTAATTGTTATGGTGGGAGCAATAAAGCAAAATCCGAAACAGAAAAATTTAGACCGTATATTGAAAAAGCCATCGAAGCGTGGCACAGGAGAGCAAACGATGAAAACTGAAAATCTCACGAAATATGTCTGTGATTGCTGTGGAAAAGAAGAATATGTAAACGTAAAAGAAACAAGCCCATTTCAGCAGTATAGATTGCCGATGAAATACTATACAGCAACGGGGCGAGATTGTGGGCTTACAAATCAATCCGTTGATTTGTGCCTCAATTGTTTAAAAGACTTGGCGTGCGTACTTTCAACGCATTACGAATTGCATAGCGTTGCTTATGGCGGTATTGTAATGAAAAGGAGAACAGACGATGAAAGAACAGCAGATTGACAAACAAGCCGTTGAGGAGATGGCGAGAGTGTTATGTGATGATTGCAGAACAAGGGACACAGATCCTTGCAAAGTTAAAATGTGCGCTGCCGTTTTGCTAAATGCTGAAGCACTTTACAACGCAGGCTACCGCAAGCAGAGCGAGGGGAAGTGGATAAAAGACGAAGTTGGAGAAACATTGTGTTCGCAATGTGGAAACAGACCGTTATATAGAAAAAGTGGTACAACTTTTGCAACAACCTTTTATCCCACAAGGTCTAACTTCTGCCCAAACTGCGGAGCGAAGATGAAAGGCGGTAAGGAATGAGAACTCAGAAAGAACATAAAAAAGAAACTTTGTTGCGATGGACGAAAGAAGAACTTGCAGACTATTGCATTATGCTTGAACACAATATAAATGCAATTAGTGAGAGTTTAGACAATCAATACAATAATTGTCTTAAAATTTTAGACGATATGAAATTGATAAACAAAACTTATTTTGAAGCAAAGCAAATTGTCAAAGGAGAATGATATGGAAAACGAAACTTTAGTAAAGACGGGAGATTGGCTTGACCGTGATATGAAATTATATGAGGTTGTAATAGCTGACGAAAATATTTTTGTTGTATGTCCGCTTAAACATTCCAAGAAAGAAAAGTCTATGATAGTTAAGTATTCTCGACCTGAAATTTATTCTAACCAAAAGTCAATAAACACCTTGACCGATTTGGGATTTATGAGGTGTTGAAGGAGAAATTTATGGAGAAACACAAGGGGTGAGAATGATATGGCACACAAGTGTGATGGGTGCAGATACAAGGGAGAACATCAAGAAGTGGGATTTTGTCCTTTTGGAGTTTGCACAAAAGAAACAAATTTAGTGAGAGCAGAACAGAATTACAATGCGGAGTGTTGCCCTTATATCGTTGATGTTTATGCGGAAGGTACTTCCGAAGAATTACAAAATACTTTGGTTGATTTAACGGGAAAAGTGGAGACTTGCCAAAAAGTTATGGGTGCGTTACAAGGCTCGATACAGGAGGCGGTAGAGTTTATGATGCCTATTGTGAAGGAAATGTGGGAATTGATAAAATCCGTTTCGTATATGGTTGAAAGATACCCGAACCGAAAAGTAAAACACCTTGCTTTATATCATCCAAAAGAGAGAGTGAGGAAGAAAAACATCCACAGAATTATGCGGTGGATAGAGAGGGGAGAACCAATATGACAATAGGTGAAGCAATAAAAAAGGCAAGAACAGACAGAGGTTTATCAAGGGGGATGCTGTCAATAAAGTCAGGTATAGCAGTATCAACAATAACATCTTGGGAGAAACTTGGGATATATCCGACAATAACTTTGTTGATCCGCATTGCCGATGCTCTTAATGTTTCTCTTGACGAACTTGTGGGAAGGACTACACCAAAACAAAAATTTTGAAAAAGGGGAGAAAATTATAAAAAAATGCGAGGATTGAACAAGTTATATTACTTAAAAATCGACATAGAGAACATCAAAGAAGAAATAAAAAATTTACCAACAATCAGTTCACCGCAATTAACAGGTATGCCACACGGTACAGAAGCCAATAACCAAATAGAGAGTTATTATTTCAAAAAGGAAAAGCTATTAGAAAAGCTCAACGCAAAGATAGAGAAATATACGGAGGAGCTTTTGAGGATAGAGGATATTATCAGCACAATAGATGACGAAGAGGTAAGGGCAATAGCAAGGATGCGATTTGTGCAGTGTATGAAATGGGAGGATATAGGTGAGAGGGTACACCTTGAAAGAACCACCTGTGCCAAGAAGCTAAAGAAGTACATAAAAAATATGGATATATAGCAAACATTCCCACAAATCCCATTAAAGATGTGCTATAATGCTATTGTAAAAAATTATCTAAAGGACATCTGCTATATGTGGGTGTCCTTTATCGCATATATAAGGGGTGAGATAATGAGCGATTATATTACCTGCTCAAAGTGCGGAATAGTTGAGAGAGGGCATAAATGTCCTTATAAAACCTATAAAAAGAAAGCCTATGACACAGAAGCGGATAAGTTCAGGAAGAGCAAGAGATGGACAGATAAATCAATAGAGATCAGGCAAAGGGATAAATATTTATGCCAAGTCTGTATGGCTAACCTATATAACACGGTGCAACAATTTAACTTCAAGCAGTTAGACGTTCATCATATTATTCCTATCAACGAAGATTATAATAAAAGACTTGACAATGACAATCTTATTTCCTTGTGCCGTTATCATCATAAAATGGCTGATGATGGAAATATTCCTAAAGAGGTGTTAAAAGGGCTTATACCCCCCCTATAAGGCAATTATTGAAAGCGGTTTGCGAAAAAGACCCAACCTCGCCCTTCGGTGTACAAATATTTTTGACCTCTTTAGGTTTTTTGGAAAGGAGCAAGGATGAGAAGATACGAAAATGTTAAAATTGACAAGCTAAAACCGTATAAAAACAATGCAAGAACGCACAACGAAAAGCAAATTGAGAAGATCGCAAATTCAATTCAAGAATTTGGTTTTATAAATCCCGTACTTATTGATAGCGAATACGGAATAATCGCAGGACACGGCAGAGTTAAAGGTGCTGAATTGCTTGGAATGGATGAAGTGCCTTGTTTGTTTATAGAGGATTTAACCGAGGAGCAGAAAAGAGCATATATAATAGCCGATAATAAACTTGCACTTGATGCAGGATGGGATTATGAGTTGTTGCAAATAGAGCTTAACGAGCTTGACGATCTAAATTTTGATTTTACCCTAACGGGATTTGACAATTTGGAACTTGATGATGAAAGCCTGTTTTCGATGGATGAAATATCCGAGGTTGACGGATATGACGAAAACGAAGATGAACGAGAGTATTTCACAAAAACATTTACTTTCCCAACCGAAAAGAAAAACCAAATTATTTGTTATTTGAAAAAGCATCAAAATGAAATTATCGAGCAGATCATAAAGGAGAGTGAAAGAGATGATTAGATGCGGATCACAGTGCTTAACTTGCGATTACCCTATTCACTTTGACACTTACGAAGGATGCTCACATAACTGCAAATATTGCTTTGTAAAGCATAAATACAGTATTAACAATATAAAACCAATAAATACAACAAAGTCACTTAAAAACTTTATAAATGGCGGTAGAAATCTTGAAACAAGATGGTGCGATTGGAAAATCCCAATTCATTGGGGAGCAAATTCTGATCCGTTTCAGCCGTGCGAAAGAGAACATAAAAAGTCATTGGAATGTTTACAGATTTTCGCAGATAGCAAATATCCGTTTATCGTATCAACAAAAAATCCCGTGCTTTTGACAGAAGAACCGTATTTGAGCTTGATCGAACAATGCAACTGTGTGTTACAGGTTTCGATGGCTTGCGGTAAGTATGACAAGCTTGAAAGTGGAGCACCGACCTATGAGGAGCGTTTACAAGCGATCAAGGCGTTGTCCGACAAGGTGACAAGGGTTGTTGTGAGGGTTAGACCGTATTTCCCTGATGCACACAAAGACATTCTAAACGAGATTAAGAGATATAAAGAGTTTGGGGTTCATTCAATAAGTATTTCGGCTTATTACAGCAAGAAAAAGCAAAGAGGTATGACGAGATACGGAAACGCTTATGTGTTCAGCAACGATTTTTTATATCCCAAGTATATGGAGATTAAAAACGAATGCCACAAACACGGAATTGAATTTTTGTGTTCGGAATGTGGGTTAGATCATTTGGGAGACAATTTGAATTGTTGCGGTTGTAATGGTTTAGAGGATTTTAAGGGCAATGATTTTAATGTGTCGCATTTAGCGTATGACGAGGTTAAGCCAAAAGCGACAGAAGCAATGAAAAGAAATGATACATATCAGCCATTCAAAGGCATAGGGCAAACACAAGCTTGGGCGATGAAATGTAAGCATAGAACATTTGAAGAATTGATGTATGAGATAGGCGAAGAACGTATTGAATGGTTAAAAGAACAAAAAGAAAAATATGGAGGATAATTAAATGGGTTCTTGTAATAGCGGTGGCAAAGGAACAGTTAGTCACATAACAGCACCACAAGGAAAACAAGCGGAACATATGTCGTGGTCAGAACCACCGTCCAAAGCAGAACAACTTGCGATAGCAAATGGAATATCCATTGAGGAAGCACAAAAACAAATAGAAGCATTAAGGAGTTATTCAAGGGCAGGTTATCGGTCAATACGAACCGCACAATACAACAATGAGGTTGGCACAGAAGAGTACCAAAAAGCAATGGCTATTGAAAAATTCATAGAGCAATCTCCGAAATGGAATGGTGGGGATTTGTACAGAGGTATAAACTTGTCCGAAGCACAACTAAACCAAATGGCGATAGGGGCAAAGGTCGATATGCGTGGTGTGTCAAGTTGGTCAACCAAAAGAGATGTTGCAACAGAATTTGGCACAACAATGTTTAAGGTCAACGGCACGAAGCAAGGAGCAAGCGTTACCCATTTAGCAAGGGGCGGTTTATCCGAGTCTGAGGTTCTTGTTTCAGGAAAGGCAATTTGGACTATAAAAAGCGTTGCAAAGATTGGGAATAGAACTCTTATAGAATTAAGTGAGGATTAAAATATGGCAAACAAACAGAAAACGATTAAGGAAAAGTGGAGAGATGGTGGGATCACCATTCTTCCTCCGAAAAGTAAAAAAGGAAAGAAAACGCAAAATAAAAAGTAAAAAGCGAAAAAATAGCGTATATTATATATGTGGGAGGAATTAAATGGGAAGCTGTAACAGTGGAGGAAAAGGTGGTGGCGGTGCTTCGGTTTTGGGTAAACGAGGGGGAGCAAAGACACCAAACGAAGCGTTGGCAAACACAAATCCCAATTACAACAAAGGAACGGAATATCAAATAAACTGTCAGCGTTGTGTGTATGCCTATGAGTTACAAAGACAAGGTTACGATGTGGAAGCTAAACCAAGAGTGATGAACGGCAAAGACCCGATGAATAACGGAGTATGGATGCACGGGTTTGAAAATCAAACTTGGGAACGAAACTTAGGAACACGAAACACAACGGTTGAGAAAAACATCGTCAGCAAGATGCAAGGATGGGGCGATGGGTCAAGGGGCATTGTCTATGTTAATTGGAAAGGTGGCGATGCTCACGTTTTTAACATTGAAAACAAGGGTGGAAAGGTGTCTATCTTTGACGGACAGACAGGAAAATCCTTGAAATTGAGCGACTATTTATCCCACGCAAAACCGTCCTCCACAATGGTATCAAGGGTGGATAACTTGAAACCTAACGAAAAAATATTACAACACGCTGTTAAAAAGAAAGGAAAGTAAATTATGAAAAAGGAAATCGTTTGGACGAGCTACGATGATATGCTGAAGCGAGAAGCCGAAAAAGCAAAAAAGAAAGAAACCAAGAAAGCCACAGTAAAAAAGCCAACAGGAACAAAGAAAACGAAATAACGAGAGGGAGAGCGAAAGCTCTCCCTTTTGCGTGAGGTGAAAAAATGGAAAAGTTAAATATACAAGAACAAGCAAACGAGATATTGAGAATTGCCCAAAAATTCGGAGTTGAGCAAAACTTCCTTTTCCTTACAACCTTCAAGAGATATCAAGTGCAATTAACCATCCTGAATGAATTGGAGCAGAAAATCAAAGAGGATGGAACACTTGTAACTAAGGAATATGTAAAAGGCAGGGGAAACATTTATACGCACCCTGCAATTAATGAGTATAACAAGACAGCCACTGCATCAAACCAAACGGTTGCTACACTTATCAAGATCATCAAGACATTGAGAAGCGAAGATGAGGATAGCGAAAGCGAAGATGAACTTCTAAACGCATTGGGTTTAAGGTGAGACAATGAAAAACGCATATATTCATAATAATAAAGCCTATATATATGCGAAAGAAAGCATTAAGTCAAAAGAAGCTCCCAAGTATGTAAAAAAACAATGCAAGAAGTTTATTGAGATCGCAGATGGTAAAGACAAAAAATACTGTATTAACGAAGAAAAAGTAAAACAAATAGAAAATGTATTAAAGCTATTGATAATGCCTAAAGGGTTAAAGGCGGGTCAACCTCTGTATGAGTGTACAACCAATTATCAGTGGCTTTTTTACATATCCATATTGGCGGTTGTATATCGAGAGGACAAAGACAGGCGAAGATACGAAACAGGAATTTTGGAAATCTGCCGAAAAAACTTTAAGACATATACAGTCGGAACACTATTTCTATTGCTGTTTTTATTAGAGCCAAGATTTAGTAAGTTTTATTCGGTTGCCCCTGATGGTACTCTATCAAGGGAAGTTAAAGAAGCTATTGACGAAACATTGAAAGCAAGCCCTTTGGTGTATATGCACAAGGATGAGCCAAGGTTTAAAATTCTAAGAGATTATATTTCTTTCAAGCTCAAAGAAAGTAAGTTTATGCCACTTTCCTATTCAACATCAAGATTGGATGGTAGATTGCCAAATGCTTTTGTTGTTGATGAAGTTGGAGCATTGCCGAACTCATACCCGATAGAAGCTATGAGATCAGGACAACTGAATATCAAGAATAAATTGGGTTGCATAATATCAACGAAATATCCAACCGCCAATAATCCTTTTGAGGACGAAGTAAATTATGCTAAACGAGTTTTGGACGGTCTTGAAGAGGACGAAACGGTGTTTGCGTTGTTATATGAACCTGACAACACAAAGAATTGGACGATTGATGATCTAATTTTGAAGCAATCAAATCCCGTTGCATTGGAAATCCCCGAAATATGGGATGACTTGCTAAAGAAAAGAGCAAGAGCAATAGCTATGGAGAGTGCGAGGGAAAATTTCCTGACAAAGCACTGCAACATCATCTATCAGGGTGTAGGCACGGAGAGCTTCATTGACATCAACGATCTAAAACAATGCAAGGTCAACAAGATAGATTGGCAAGGTAGAGGGGTTTATATCGGTGTTGACTTGGCTATGACGAATGATAACTGTGCGGTAGCAATGGTGGCAGAGGAAGAGGGCAGGATAATGGCTGATGCCATTGCTTTTATTCCTGAAGGTCGCATTGATGAAAAGATACAGTTTGAAAAAATAGATTATAGACGATTTATCGAAGCTATGAAATGTATAGCTTGCGGTAATAAAACGGTTGATTATTCGGTAATCGAAGATTTTGTATTCCAAATTGAGAACAAATACGGTGTAACGATAAAAGCATTGGGGTATGACCGCTTTAATGCTTTAAGCTCTGCACAAAAGTGGGGAAACGGTGTTGAGGATGAATACCCACCGATTAACTGCATACAAATTAGACAGCATAGTGACACTTTACACCCACCAACCAAATTGCTTTATGAGAAGATAGTCAATAAAGAATTTGAGTATGAAGAAAACATATTACTTGAAATCAATTTTGAGAATGCAAGGTGTACATTTGATACGAATATGAACAGATATATTCATAAGAAAAAGTCAAACGGTAAGGTCGATATGGTTATGGCGATATTAAACGCAACATATCTACTTCAAAGAGATATTATTTTTGAAACGGACTTTTTCTGCCAAACATTTTAGGGGAAGGAGGTAATAACCTATGGGAATTTTCAAAAGAGAAAAGAGAGATACCACGATGGACGAAACAAAGGTTGAGGATTTGCTCTTGCAAGCATTATTGACAGGTGGCGAAGTTGACAGAAAAACTGCTTTGTCGATCCCCGTCATTAGTGGCTGTGTAGACCTGATCTGTAACACCTTCGCTATGATCCCGTTCAAGCTCTATAAGGAAACAGTAAAAGACGGTAAGAGAGCAACCGAGGAAATTACTGATAATAGGGTGAAGATAATCAACGAAGATACAACCGATACATTGGATGGTTTTCAGTTCAAGAAAGCGATTTGCGAAGATTATCTTATGGGAAAAGGCGGTTATGCTTATATTAAGAAGGTCGGCAATAAATTTGTCGGTCTTTTTTATGTCGAGGATAACAAAATCACGATACAGAAAAACACCGATGCTATTTATAAGAGCTTTAGCATAATGGTGGACGGTGAAACATACAAAAATCACGAATTTTTGAAATTACTGCGAAACACCAAAGACGGAGCAAGCGGAAAAGGCTTGACAGAGGAAATAAGTCAGGCATTGCAAACAGCATCAAGGCGATTGAGATATGAATATGAATTGACCGCAACGGGTGGATCAAGAAAAGGCTTCTTGAAATCGCAAAAACGCTTGGACGAAAAGTCTTTGAAAGCTCTTAAAAGTGCTTGGGAGGAGTATTACGCAGGAAACGCAAATACCGTTGTGTTGAATGATGGTATAGAGTTCCAAGAAGCAAGCAACAGTTCACAGCAGAACGAAATGAACGAAAAAACAAGGACTTTTGCTGATGAAGTAAGAGAAATATTCCATTTAAACGCTAATTTTGATGATTTTATCAAAAATGCAATTATGCCGATAGCAACGGCATTTGCAACGGCATTAAATAGGGATTTTCTGCTTGAAAAAGAGAAAGCAAGCTATTATTTCGCACCTGACACCAAAGAATTGTTAAAGGGTAGCCTTAGAGAGCGTTACGATGCTTACAGAATAGCCATTACAACGGGATTTAAGACACGAAACGAGATCAGGTATATGGAAGATGACGATGCAATAGAAGGTCTTGATATGATTTCTTTGGGTCTTGGAGAGGTGCTTCTAAATGCAGAAACGGGTGATATTTTTGTACCCAACACAAACTCTATTGCCAAAATGGGTGCAAACGGCACACAGACACAAAATTTAGCACCCAACAACGATATTGTGGTTGAGGGGAACAATTCTTTACCCGAAACGCAAAACGCAACAGAAAACGAAAATAAGGCATAAGAAAGGGGTGAAAATATGAACATAGAAGTAAGAAACGATAGTGTTGTTATTTCAGGCTATGTCAATGCCGTTGAGAGATGGTCGAAACCTCTTAAAGCGAATTTGAGGGGTATGATGCAGAGATTTATTGAAAAAATCAAAGCAGGAGCATTTAAGAACGCACTAAAACGGAATGACAATGTTAAGGTGCTTTTAAACCATAATCCCGATAGAGAGCTTGCAAACACCAAAGACGGTACGGCAATTCTTGAAGAGGATAACATTGGTTTGAGAGCCGAAGTAACAATTACTGATCCTGAAGTGGTGGAAAAGGCAAGAAATCATAAGTTGGTTGGTTGGAGCTTTGGATTTTATTCTAATTCGGACGAGGTCGCACAGGAAACAACCATTGCTACACGCACCGTAACCGATATGGATTTGGTCGAGGTATCAATCTTGGATGATACCAAATCACCTGCATATTACGGTACAAGCATTGAAACAAGAAGTGAGGACGGAGCAATGATGGAAATTAGAGAAAATACCGCAGACGAACCTTTGAATATCGATGAGTTGGCTGATTTGGTAGCGGAGAGGGTTCTTGAAAAGCTCAATACACCAAAGGAACAAAACAAGGAAACTGAAGTAACTGAGGAAACTGAAAAAGTAACTGAGGAAACTGAGGAAAGATCAATCGACTATTCGGCATACGAAGAAAGATTGGCAAAAATTAAATTTAAGCCCGAACAATGAAAACATTGTGCAAATACAAGGAGGAACAAATGAACATTAAGGCACTTGAAGAAAAGAGAAACGATCTCGCAGAGCAGATGAACGCACTGCTTGACACCGCAAAAGCCGAGGAAAGAGCGATGACAAGCGAAGAGATCACCAAGTTTGATGAACTTGAAAACGAAATCAACAACATTGATAAAACTATTGAAAGAGAGGAAAAAAGAAACAATATGGAAAACACAGAAATCAAGAAGGATGTAACTGTTGAGGAGAGAGATATTCAGTCTTTCGCAACTTACATTAGAAATTCAGTACAGGGCATTGAAAACAGAGCAGAAACCAACCTTGCAAAGGGTGATAACGGTGCAGTCATTCCTAAGACCATCGTTAAGAAGATTATGGAGCAGGTTGAGAACATTTCTCCTATTTACAAGCTCGCAACCAAGTATCACATCGCAGGTACTGTAAATGTTCCCAAGGAGGACAACACAAGCGACACCATTACCGTTGCTTACGCAACCGAGTTTACCGAGCTTGAAAGCCATTCCAACAAGTTTGCAACCATCGAGCTTACGGGTTACCTTTACGGTGCTCTTACTAAGATTTCCAAGTCTCTGCTTCGCAACTCCGACTTTGATCTTACTAATTGGGTTGTTAAGAAGATGGCTAAGAAGATCGCAAAGTTCATTGAGGGTGAGCTCATCAACGGTACTGCATCCAAGACCGCAGGTATTGCAGGTTCTTACGATGCAACTAATATGAAGGTAACTCTCGCAAAGGCAGGTGCTATTACCGCAGATGAGCTTATTGATCTTCAGGAGCTTGTGCCTGACGAGTATCAGGCAGATTGCATCTTTGTTATGAACAGAGCAACGAGAAAGGCTATTAGAAAGCTGAAGGACGGTCAGGGTAACTACCTGCTTGAAAAGGACAGCACTTCTAAGTGGGGTTATAGACTTATGGGCAACGATGTTTATTGCTCCGACAACATTTCCGCACTTGGCACTGCATCCAAGCCCGTTGTAATGTACGGTGACTTCTCAGGTCTTGCAGTTAAGGAAGGCGAAAAGAGCGAAATTCAGGTACTTACCGAGAGATTTGCAACTCAGCACGCTGTCGGTGTAGTAGCTTGGGGCGAACTTGATGCAAAGGTAGAAGATACTCAGAAGATCGCTGTTGCTGTGGCAGGTTCTGCAACCTAATAACGAGTAGTACAATAATGTTCGGGCAACCTCACTAAAGGAGGGAACATAAATGGTATCAAAAGTTAGTGAAATAACTATCCAAGATGTCGCAAACTATATAAGAGTTGATGATTATGTGGAAAGCGAAATCGCAACATATCTAAATATTGCTAAAAATTATATTTCAAGCTATACGGGTATTCCCGTAACAAGTGACGGTGAAAGCCTTGATGACTTTCCTGACTTTGTTATTGTTGTGTATATTCTTTGTCAGGATATGCACGATAATAGAACTATGTATGTTGATAAAACCAACATAAACAAGGTTGTGCAGACCATATTGGATATGCACACAAGGGTTTACCTATGATTAACGCAGGGGAATATAACAAGAGAATAACCATTTTCAAGGAAGAGAGCAAAGAGGACAGTGCAGGGTTTGTCACAAAAACCAAAAGCGTTGTCCTCAATGCTTGGGCAAAGGTTAAAACAACAAGGGGATTTACACTAATTGCCAATAACACCGACTTTGAAAAAGCATATACCAATTTCACGGTTCGCTTTCCTAAAAAGGAAATTACAAGGGATATGCTCATCGAATACAATTCCAAAATCTATTCCATCGAATACTTGAACAACATTGATGAAGCCAATATAGAGCTTGAAATTCAAGCAAAGGTTGTTGTTAAGTAATGGCGAAATTCAGCAAAGAATTACCGAATGACTTAATAAAAGTATTTGAGGAATTAGAAACTAATTGTGATAATATATTCGGTGAAATGTGCAAAGCAGGTGCGGAAGTTGTTCATAGCAACGTCTTAACTAATATGGGAAGGGTTTTTAAAAGCACAAGATCGTTGGAAAAGGGGTTGAAAATCACGAAAGTGTATAAAACTCCGAGCGATGACGGCATTAATGTGCATATCGGTTTTTACGGCTATAACGATAAGGGAGTGCCAATTCCTCTTATTGCAATGGCAAGGGAATATGGCACAAGCAGAAACGGCAAAGCAGTGGAGCAAAAGAAACCGTTCTTTAGAAAATCTTTCGTAAAAAAAGATATTGAAAGTGCTATGGAGAAAGTGCAAGACAAATATATTAAGGGTGATCAAGAATGAATGAAGAAATCAAATTAATATTAGGTAAAACTCTTATTGTGGGTGATAATGAAATACCTGTTGCTCATTTGAGGTACAAAGGCAGGTCAAGGCGGTTTGTTACTTGGACTATTACGGGAGAAGATCCCGTTTTGGTCGCAAATGACGAAGTGCTATGTAGCCGATGCTCCCTTGATGTGGATATTTTCAGCGATAGCAATTATTTAGATATAGAAAAACAAATCAAACGAATAATGAAAAACAACGAATGGATATGGGTTGAAGATAGTACGGAAATGTACGAAGAAGATACAGAATTGTATCATAAAACCATTTCATTTGAGAAAGAAAGGATATTGTAATGGCAAGAATAGGTTTTAAGAAAGCAAAGTATAACAAGATCAACGGCAATGCCTACGCAACACTTACAGACAGCAAAGTGCCTGTATTTGAAAAGGTAATTGATGAAAAGTTTGCTCCCGAGTACAACACTGCTGAACTGTATGCAAATGATGGACTTGCAGAGAGCGATTATAGCTTCAAGAAGGGTGTACTTTCCCTTACCGTTGCCGATGATGATGACAAGCTCTGTGCGGAATTGCTTGGCAATACCGTTGCAACCGAGGGTGACGAAGTAACCTCAAACATCGATGACACTGCTCCTGAGTTTGGTTATGGTCACATCATCCCTAAGATGGTTAACGGTGCAAGAAAGTACAAGGTAGAATTTTTTCCGAGAGTTAAATTCACAAAGATCACAAGCGACAACAAGACAAGGGGCGAGAGCGTAGAGTTCAGCACCACCGCTATTGAGGGTACTGTATTCCCTCTTGAAACCGCTATCAACGGTTTGAAGGTTGGCGATTGGGAGAAGCACAAGACTTTTGCAACGCTTGAAGAAGCAGACACATATCTTGATGAACTGCTTACACCTGCAACCTAAACGGTAGTGGGAACGAAAAAACAGAGTGGGAGGTAAAACTCCCACTTTTTTATAGGAGGATTTATGCAGAACAAACTTGCTTATATCGAAACAGAAAAAAGAAGATACCCTATTGTATTTAACCTTAATGTAATGGAAGAAATACAGGAAAGATACGGCAGTATGAGTGCGTGGGGTAAAATTGTTGAGAACAGTGAGGGTGGAGAGCCCAAAATCAAGGATTTGAAGAACGGTCTTATGTATATGATCAATGAGGGTATTGATATTGAGAACGAAGAAAAAGGCGAAAACTCACCGATGGTTACGGCAAAACAGGTGGGCAGAGTAATAGGAGAGATCGGATTTGAAGCAATTACGGATATTATCAAAAATCTTACTATTGCTTCTACCAAAACAGAGGATAACGAAGGAAAAAACGAGTAATCCGAGAAACCGAAGATGACGAGATTGACTTTTCTTGGCTATTGTATGTAGGTCATTGTTTGTTAGGTTTTACAGAAAAAGAAGTGGGCAGAATGACACTAAGAAAATTGTTAAAACTGTATAAACATTATAAAACTCATTATGATTTCACCTTGAGTGGCAAGACATACAGAGAAATGGAAGAATACGTAGATCACGAAGGGGAATTTTTACCCGATTAAACGGTTATCTCGGATAATTATATAAATACAAATCACGAAAGGAGGGAAACAACAATGGCAAGTAAAAGTTTTGGCGGTTCTATCAAGCTGACAGGTGAGAGCGAATACCAAAAGGCTTTAAGAGGTATTACCGATAACCTCAAAGTGCTCAATAGCGAAATGCGGATGGTATCATCACAGTATGACACCAACGATAATTCTGCTGAAAAACTAAATGCAACAACTGAGGTTTTGAATAAGAAAATTGCAGAGCAAGAAAACAAAGTAAAAGTTTTGAGATCGGCATTGGAAGATGCAAAGCAAGAAACGGGCGAAAACAGCGACACCACAAAAAAGTGGCAAGTGCAGTTGAATAATGCTGAAGCGGAATTAAACAACCTCAATAAATCGTTGAAAGAGCAAACCGCCATTTTTGACTATGTGCAACCAAGAGATGAAAGATACGCAGAACAGATAAAAGAAATCTCAGACCAAATGAGGGTTCTTGACAGCGAAATGAAAGTGGTAACTTCCCGATATGACAAAAATGATAGTTCTGCCGAAAAGCTGTCATCAACAACCGAAATTTTGAACAAGAAGATTTCGGCTCAAGAAGAGAAAGTAAAGGTGCTGAGAAATGCTTTGCGTGAAAGCGAAGAGTTCACGGGTAAAAACAGCGATGCAACAAGGCAATGGCAAATCAAGCTTAACGAAGCTGAAGCGGAATTGAACGATTTGAATAAAGAGCTTAAAGATCAACACGGCAATTTGGATAAATCGAGCGATAAGGCGTTGAAACTTGGCGATATCATCAAAGCAAATCTTATCAGCGAAGGTATTATTGCAGGTATCAAAGGACTTGGCAAAGCTATTGGAGCATTGGGATCAGCGTTTATCGATGTAGGCAAACAAGCGGTACAATCTTACGCACAGCAAGAGCAGTTGATTGGCGGTGTTGAAACTCTGTTCAAGGACAGTGCCAATTCAGTTATAGAAAACGCAAATAACGCATTCAAAACATCGGGAATGAATGCAAATCAGTATATGGAAACTGTAACATCATTTTCTGCAAGTCTTATTAGCTCATTGGATGGCGATACTGCGAAAGCAACAGAAATTGCTAATATGGCTATTGTTGATATGAGTGACAATGCCAACAAGATGGGTACATCCATAGAAAGCATACAGAACGCTTACCAAGGCTTTGCTAAAGGCAATTATACGATGCTTGACAACCTGAAATTGGGTTATGGTGGCTCTGCCACTGAAATGGCAAGGCTTATTAACGAAAGCGGTGTTTTGGGCGATGCGATGATTGATTTGAGCGACAAACAAAACATTGGTACGGCTCTTCAAGAAGTCGGCTATGCCAAGATGATTGAAGCAATACACAAAGTTCAATCCGAAATGGGTTTGTCGGGAACAACCGCATTAGAAGCAAGCAAAACAATCACAGGATCAACAGGCTCTATGAAATCTGCTTGGGAAAACCTTGTGACAGGCATTGCTGATGATAATGCGGACTTTGAAACATTGGTTGGAAACCTTGTTGAAAGTATTGTTGGTAAAGACGGTGAAGGTGGATTTATCAATAATATGTTACCAAGAATACAAACCGCATTGGACGGTATTGTAACAATGGTGGTTAGCTTGACCGATACGCTTTTACCCAAGGCAATGGAAATCGGTGTAGGTCTTATAACTAACCTCACAAGCAGTATAAGTGCCAACCTCCCTGCTCTGTTGGAGAGTGCAAACATTATAATTAATACCTTGATTGGGGGAATAGTGCAAATTTTGCCACAGCTTTTGCCAACGGCAATGGCGATGCTTGAAACATTAATCAACGGTATTGTAACGGCTCTACCACAGTTAATACCGATGGTTATGCAGATAATATTGACATTGACAACCTCGATAATTGAAATGTTACCTCAAATCTTGCAAGCAGGTATTACAATATTGATCGAATTGGTGAAAGGTATATCACAAGCTCTGCCTGAGTTGATACCGACAATGATTAGAGTTGTAATGGATATGGTCAACATATTGCTTGACAACATAGATGTGATCATAGAATGTGGAATTGTTCTGTTGGTTGCACTTACCGATGGTATTATGAACGCTTTACCTGAATTGATATCAAGACTTCCCGAAATCATAATAAAAATTGTAAGCACACTAATTCAGTTGTCACCGCAGTTGGCAAGTGCATCGTTGCAAATTATGACTTCTTTAGCTCTTGGACTAATTAGGTATATTCCTGAGATGGTATCAAGAATACCACAGGTAATAAAGTCTGCGGTAAACGCATTAGAACAAGGAGTAAGCGATTTTGCCGATATCGGTAAGAACTTGGTAAAAGGTCTTTGGAACGGTATCAGCGACACAACGGATTGGTTGGTTAAGAAAATCAAGGGAATGGGCAAAAGTATCACGAAGGCTATTAAAGAGGTTCTTGGCATTCATTCTCCTTCAAGAGTGTTTAAGGATGAAGTTGGTAAAAACTTGGCTCTTGGTATAGGAGAGGGATTTGGTGACACAATGGCTGATGTAACAAAGGATATGCAGGGAGCAATACCAACAGAATTTGATACAGATGCTGAACTGAAAAACGCTTATTCAGGCGGTTCTAACTACGATTATATGGTAAGAGCTTTTAAAGAAGCCTTAAAGGATGTAAAAGTGGTTATGAACAACAGAGAGATGGGCGAATTTGTAACAAAAACGATAGAAAAGGCGGTGTACACTTAATGAATTATATTATATTCAATGAAAAAGACAGCAGAGATATGGTTGGACTTCTCATAAGTGAATTACCGCCTATTTCAAAGCCTAATATGAGGGTGAGGGAAACAACCGTTGACGGCGTTGATGGTTCAACCTATGAAGAATTAGGGTACGAAAGTTACAACAAGTCTGTTGTGATTGGTTTGCGTATCGGTGCAGATGTAGACAAGATCATAGAATATTTCACGGGCGAAGGAAAAGTTGTTTTTAGCAACGAACCGACAAAATACTATAAAGCCAAAATAACAAAGCAGATAGATTTTGCAAGATTGCTGAGATATAAGGTCGCAACGGTCAATTTCAGGGTGCAACCTTTTAAATATGACAATATAGAGGTCGAAAGAGTTTCACAGGCAGGGAAAACGAGTATGGTTATTGAGAATAACGGCAACCACACCGCCAAACCTGCCATTGAAATTGTTGGATCGGGTGAAATCAGATTAACTGTCAACGGAAACGAGATGTTCAAATACACATTTCCAAGTGGCGATAATGCCGTTGTTATTGATAGTGAAAAACAAGATGCGTATTTTGGGGTGGACTTAAAAAACAGAAATATGTATGGAGAGTTTCCTATATTTGATAAAGGCAGTAATGTTGTTTCTTGGGAAGGCGATGTTGAAAGCGTTAAAATCACAAGGTATAGCAGGTGGTTGTAATGATTAAGGTTTACGATGCAACAGAAAAATTATTTAATCACAATGGCATAAAGGTGTTAAAACCGCTATTTGCGGAAATAACAAAAGAAGATAATGGTGATTATTTTGTGGAGCTTGAGGACACACTCGATAACCTTGAATACTACCAAAAAGGAATGATCGTGCGAGTTCCTACACCGTGGGGTGTTCAGGGTTTCAGGTGTGACAATCCGAGCATACAGAATAACAGAATTACTTGTAAGGCGTGGCATTTAACCTATGATGCCCGAAATTATCTTATAGAGGATGCGTATGCGGTAAATAAAAATTGCAACGATGCTCTTAATCATTTTAATGATGCAACCGATGTTCCAAGCCCTTTTACGGTTCTAAGCGATATAACCACAACCTTATCTACAAGAGCCATAAGAGTTAGTTTGTATGACATATTTGAAAAGCTCATAGGAACAGATAAGTACGGTGGTCATTGGGTGCGTGATAACTATAATTTTGCCATTAGACAAGCGATAGGGCAAGACAGAGGTGTAACTCTTGCTTATCGAAAAAATATCACAGACATTGAAATTAGCGAAAATTGGGATGATGTATGCACCAAGCTATTACCATACACCACAGGCGATAGTATCACAATACAGTTAGACGAAACTTATGTTGAGTTAAACGAGGAGCTTTACGATATACCATATTCAAAAACGCTTAAATTTGAAAATCCCTATGCAATAGAGGACTTCGCAAGCGAAGAAGAATTTATAGCAACATCCAAAGCGTGGTTGTTGCAGGAAGCTCACAAATACTTGGATGAACACAAATTCCCACAGATCAATTATTCCGTGTCAGCAAGCATTAATAATGTTTCCGATGTGGGCGATTTGATCTATGTGAAGCATCCAAAGTGCAAGGTTGACATAACAACAAATGTTATAGCTGTTAGATACGATGCAATAAAACGAAGATACACCAAAATAGAATTTGGGAACTTCAAGAAAGAAATCAAAAACTTTAAGAGAGAAATTGCAACAGAGATCGGCAAAGAAACTGACAAAAAAATAGACGAAACCAAAGCATTGCTTGAAGAAGAACTTAACAAGGCAACAGCCCAAATAAATTCCGCACTTGGATCAAGTTATGTTATCAACAACGGTAACGAGATTTTAATTGTCGATAGATTGCCAAAGGAAGAAGCGGTATATTGTATCAAAGCTAATAGTGCAGGTATTGGCTTTAGCTCAACAGGCATCAACGGAACATTTAATAGTGCTTGGACTATTGACGGAACATTAAATATGCAGAACATTAATGTAATCAATTTGACTGCTTCACTAATTAAAGGTGGAACGCTTAAATTGGGCGGTGTTAATAATGCAAGCGGAACATTTGAGCTTTATGATGAAGCAAGCACCCTGATTGGATTAATGAACAAAGACGGCTTAAAGATGTTTGGCAAAGATGGCTCTTATGTTCTTCTAAATAATGATGTAGGCTTTGCAGGGTTCGACAAATCCAACAACAAAATTTATTGGGTAGACCAAGACGAATTTCATCAAAAGAAATCGGTAGTAGAAGAGGAAATAACACTTTGCAACAAAGTGCGATTTATACCAATAACAATTACAGACGATAACGGAAATATTGTCAATGATGGTATTGGCTTAGTTCCAACAATTTAGGAGGTGATTAAATGCTGAATTTAACAAAAGAATATCAATTCCTGAGTAGATCATCTTCGATGATGTCTAACAATGGTAACTTGGCATATTATCTGTTGCTCTATGGTAAAACAACGGCAAACAATACCACAGGTGTTCACACGGTAACGCTTAGAATGGTGTTGGCATCTACGGCAAGCAACGCCACATTCTACCAATACGGCACGGACTACAACGGAAAGATAAACGGCACAACCGTATTTTCGGGAAGAAACGCACCGAGTAAAGCGTGGGAACTTAGCAACTTTTATGCAGGTGATGTCTATTACAGAACGGGAACAGTTATTGCTGAAGGAAGTTTGGATATTGATTGTTCGGATGGCGTGGCAAAAGATATTACTTTATCTTGCTATTGGAGCTTTAATGTTGAAGGGGCAAGCTATACACCTGCGATTGGCACAAACCGAGGCGTGGGCGATACCGTAACACTTCCCGCAATTCCAAGATACGCTAACATAACGAGCTTCACGGTAAGCAAAAGAGATGAAACAAGCGTTTCGGTTGCTTGGAAAGCGGATGCAGATATAGATTGGGTGTGGTATTCCACAGACAACGGCTCAACTTGGATAGATCTCGGTGTTTCAAATAAAGTTATAAGCGGACTTTCAGCAGGAACAACTTATAACTTTAAAATAAGGGTCAAGAGAACGGATAATCAGTTGACAACGGACAGTGGCACATATCAACAGACCACCTACGCTTACCCATATTGCATTGACTCGCCAAATTTCGTGATAGGCAACAAATTAAGATTGACATTTTATAATCCGTTGGGCAGAACTATTACTGTTACGGGATATAAAAAAGAAGATGATAGTTGGCTATTTAGCGGTACAACAAGCGGTGCGATTGCTGAAGGCTTTCAGGATGACTATTCAGTAAGCAAGATGTATGAAAGCATTCCAAACGCTAAATCGGGCAAATATAAGGTTGCGGTAACTTATGGCGAAGTAACAAGGACAAAAGATAACCAAAACACCTATTCAATAGTTGAGAGCGAATGCAAACCAACGGTGGGCGGTTTTACTTACAAGGACAGTAAAACGGCAACGGTGAATATAACAGGCGATAACCAACGAATTATACGAAACAACAGTAACCTGCTGTTCACGGTTGGTCAGGCTACACCCAAGAAAAGTGCAACGATCTCGAAATACGAGGTTGTATTTAATGGGGTAACAAAATCAAGATCAACGGTGGGGGATTTGGACTTTGGAACTGTCAACTTGTCGCAGAACGCAACCGCCACCTTGAAAGTAACCGATAGCCGAGGACTTACGGCAACAAAGGAAATATCAATCACCATTGACGATTGGGTGTTGCCGTCTTGTGCAACATCCTTGCAGAGAAAAAACAACTTTTACACCGAAACCTATATAAAGGTTGACGGGTCATATTCAAGCCTGAATGGCAAAAACTCTATCACTATACAAACGCAATACAAAAAAGTAGAAGATAGCAGTTATTCAGCGTTGCAGACATTGCAAGAGAATGTACAAACAACCTTGCAACTTGATAACACATCCGAGTGGAATGTAAAAGTAATTATAAAAGACCGCTTGGGAACAACCACATATAATTTGATGGTTCAACGAGGAATGCCAATTGTCTATTTTGATAGGCATAAATTATCTGTTGGTGTAAACTGTTTCCCAAGCAAGAGAGAAAGTTTTGAGCTAAACGGTACTCCCATAACGGAAAAAAACACTAACGATAACGGCACTTGGTGCAAATTAGCTGACGGTACAATGATATGCAGAGGTTATATACCTAAGAGCGAATTTCTCACAACCACAGATTATTACACCGAGGTGCAAGGCATCAAATTTTATAGGAGCAACGCACCAATCGTTACACTTCCTGCTGAATTTGCAACTAACGGTTATTCATTGAGCTTTGAGGTGATAAACGCACCTTCGGGTTCAAGGTTTATGACACCGAGAGTAAACGGCTCAAAGACCGAGACTACATTTGAGGTGCAGTTGGTAGGAGTGGAGCAGTGGTTGTCAACGGGCGATGCGTACAAAAACTTGGTGGAAGTTAGATATACTGCCATCGGTACTTGGAAATAAGAGGGGATAAAAATTGGAAGTAATACAATTCATAAAAGAGTATTGGGTACTCATAACTTTTTGTGCAGGTGAAATAGGTGCTTTGTTGGCATTCTTTGGTTTCGCTCTCAAAGCAATTAAATGCTCACTGCGAAACGATATGCTTGACATTTACGATAGATGCAAGAAAGAAAAAAAGATAACTCAATACCAATTATCAAGTTTTAACTATTCTTATGATCTGTATAAGAAATTAAAAGGCAATTCTTTTATTGCAGAAATAAAAGAAAAAATAGGCGATTTTGAGTTGACAGATTAGGAGGTAAAAGATGACAGATTTAATTTGTGTAAGTGTGGGAACAGATCACATTTACGAATGCACAACAAAGTTTATCGGCAGAGCAGGAGAAAACCACACGGCTCAGTTGCAAATAACTCTTGCCGATGAATTGATTGGGCGTGCGGTACATTTAGATTTTAAAAAGCCAAACGGTGACAAGCACAGAACCGACCAATTATCAGTTGTCGATAATCTTGTAACTTATGATGTGCCGTCATTCCTGCTCGACCAAGACGGTGAAATTGAAGTACAGTTGATTTTGGTTAATACAAATGGCAAGGTGTGGAAGAGCTCAGTGAAGACATATCACAATCTTTACAGCATAAATGCAGGTGAGGACACAAAAATCCCTGATGGCACGGTTGAACAGGACGTGGTTACTCAAATACGCCAAGAGTTGAATGCTCTCAAGGAAAAAGTAAACGGGCTTGAAAACGTACCCGTCTACAACGGCGAAGGAGAGGTGGTCTGATGGCAAGAGTAAGCGGTATTTGGTTATTTAACGAAGTGCTGACAATGCCAAGTGAAACCATAAGGCAAGCGGTAAATTTTGAATATAAGAGCGGTTCTCTCAGTACGGGATGGCACACGGGTCAGGGGCAATATCTGACGTTTGATGCAGACAACTCCTTCCTTGTATACTCAATGTTTGTTTACGGGACTGAGCATACAAGAGTTGTATATAGTTCCACAGGTTGGTACAACTCATATCAACAGACAAGATACATATATTTTACCGAAAATCAAGAGGTTTCGGACGAGTTTTACACCGCACTTACAGCCAACGCAACCAAGGTGACAACCCTTCTTGATCTGACGGGTACAACGTGGGTGTTTGATACCACAAAGCCCTTGAACAGTCTTATGGCTGACGGTGGTGCGTATCCTCTCAATTATACAGTGACGGGTAGAAGCTATAGGGACGAAGTGGAAACTTACGAAAGTACAAATCACATTTCTGTTGACGATGATGGAGTTATGGTAACGTGGTATTATTCTTCGGGCGAGGATGATGCTGAACATATGATTGACGCATATGATACGGGCAGAGATCACCCGTATTGGACGGATTGTTTCAAGCGTGGTTTAAGAATTACCGTTAATGGCGGTTATTCTGCACTTGTCCCTGAGCTTATCGCTTGGTTTGAGCAGAACGGTGTACAGATACAAAGTGACGATCCCGATTACTTTGGAGATTTTGACTTTGAAGAGGAAGAAGTAAGCGGTGTAAACTATTGGTCGGATAAAGCGTTGAGGAATATCGCATTCACCGAGGAGCAGGAAGTATCTCCGAGCTTTTATGCGTGGCTTACGGCTAACGCTACTCCTATTTCAACCGATTACGGAAACGCTGACACGCCTACCGTTAAGGGCGAATGGAAATTCAATAACGAGCTGACAAACGAAAGCACGATTACTGAAGATGTCAACTTCACTACACGCAGAACCGTTATCAGCGATGGCGTACAGTATGCGATAACTTTTGAATGTTGGCTTATGGTTGTTATGTCAACCTCTATGAATAGTCAGCTTAATTATCATTACACCTCCGAGGGTGGCGGTTCTTTTGTGGCTTATTCTAAACCGTCGGAAGGAAACTCGGACGGAGAGGGTGACGAGGGCGATACACCTACCCAAGAACCCAAAAAGCTCAGTGGTGTATGGCAACTTAATAAAGTATTGACACAACGTGATTACCTTACCGAGGATATCAATTACAAAGCACACCGTGCAGTATTGGTTGACGGTGAAATAATCACACTGACTTATGATTGCTATGCGTTCTTACTTTATCCACCTATGGCGGGTAACAGACTTCACTATTACTACAATTCGGTAACTCCTGAAATCCCCGATATTACCCTCAACCACGATACGGGGCATAATTTTGAAGCGTATTCTACTCTGTCAGCAAGCGGTGAGTATTGGACTAATAATACTTTGAGAACCATCGAATTTACTGAGGAGCAGACCGTTTCCGATGAATTTTATGAGTGGTTTACTGCAAATGCGATACTTAATGGGGTTGACCCCGACGAACCCATAGAACCCGAAGAACCCATAGAACCCGAAGAACCCATAAAACCCGAAGAACCCGAAGAACCCGTATCAGGTACCATCAAAGCAGGAACGTATCGGTTTAATGATGTGTTGACGGATGGAGATTTTGAAATTGAACAGCATATAAACGGATTTATCAATGTTGTTGCGATGGACGGTAATTCATATACTGCATATTTTAGTGGTTTATATGCTAACGGATATGCGGACTACTTTAGTGTCATTTTTGATTATTCTGTCCCAGAACTTCCTTCAATCTTTGGCATCAAACAAGGTGACGCTGTTACGATATATCATGATGACAAAACTTATGGTTACTATGGGTGGGCTTTTGATAACTTTGGTACAAATATTCAATATGTAACCATCCCCACCGACACCGAGGTATCTTCCGAGTTCTATACTTGGTTTATTGCAAACGCTGTCCCCGTGACGGATGAAGGTGGAGATGATGGCGGTGAAACAGACGAACCCACCGAACCTGATACACCCGAAGTTGACACCACCGATGCAGGCGCAATAATCAGCTACAACGGCAAGGTCATTTTCGCACCCAAAGCAGGACAGACCGCAACGCTTTTCTGTGCAGGAAAGAAGTTGGAAAATGACGTGGTGGTGGAAGTGGCTGAGCAGACGGGCGGTGGCTCGGATACGAATATTGTTCCGCTTTTGATTGGTGATGCAGGCACATACGATGCCAATAGCCCCGTTATCGTGACCGAAACATTCACGGGCGGTGGTGAGCCTGATGCCGTATTCAATTATTTTGGTACTCCTTTCCCATACTTCAAAGCAAAAAAAATGGTCGCCACAAGGGATATTGTAAACTTGGCGAAAATTGAAGAACTTTCGGATAAGTTGTATATAAACCTATTCGGAGAAATAATCCCTCTTTGGCAAATGGATTTCTACGAAGACGAAGGGTGTTTTTGGGTTAACTATGGAGGCTATCCCGCTATTATTTGGCTATTTGATACCAATACGACCTACACGCAAATGGGGTTTGAAGTTGGCGGTGTTTATATCCTTGACACTTGGAGTTTGATGGGTGCAACTGGTGAAGCATCATTGACAGCACTTGGTATTCCCGACAAGCCTATTGACGGATTTAATACCGTAGAAGTGGCAATTCCTTATGAGGATGAGTTGGTGATAACACAAGATTTTGGTAACGGGTTAGAGGATCAAGGATTTATGGATGGCGGTTATTTTGGGAAAATTGTTATCAAAAGACCTGCATTAGCAACCTTAACCGTCAATCCATCGGTCAATAAACAATCTTTCTACTTCATAAAAGATGGTACAGTACCATATGGGTGGGTAACAGTTGAAGCGGTAGACCTCACAAAGATGCAGTTGCTCTGTGATATTGAACTTGAAACTCTTCCAAAGATTGAGTACACAGTTGGTGAGGATTTGTCCTCCGATGGGGGCGTTATCTTGTTGAAATACACGGATGGCTCTATTCATCGTGTTAACTTGGTGAATGGGTATATTAGCGGTTTTTCGGATGCAAGAAACACACCCGGCAAGCACACTCTCCGTGTAATATATACGAAAAACGGCATTACTTGTCGCACATTCTATAATATCACGGTGACAGAATGATATTACTCCTAACCTACCTACTCAACCTATTCGACCTATGTATGACCTGCTATTGGTATACGCTTTACGGCATAGAGATAGAGGGAAACCCCATCGGTCGGTGGCTACTTGCTACCGACCTTGTATGGGCGGTCAAAATCTTTGGTGTAGGCGTTGCTCTTGCGGTGATGGGTATTTGCATACGCAAGTGTCCTAAACTTAAATGGGTGGCTTATATTCCGCTCTCCGTGTATGCGGTGTTGGCGGTTTGGCACATTATTATCACTATAATTATTATTTGAATTAAGGAGGATAAAAAATGGAAATTACAGAAGTAATCACATTAGTAACATTTACAGTAACCTTTATTTGTGGCTTTATCACAAAGAAGATCCCGAAAATTTCTAACAAGATCATTCCTTTGCAGAACTTGGCAATAGGTGTGATCGTTGCAGTTATTGAGTGGATTATCACTAAGGACTTCTCAACCGCTATTATGATGAGTGGCGTAATGGCAGGTGGTACTTATGATATTTTACACAATTTAGAAAAAATAAGGAGTGAAAAAAATGGAAATAAAGAAATGTATAATGACAAAGAATGATTGCTATAAGGCAAACCAAAAAATCACACCGAAAGGAATAGTTGTTCATTCAACGGGAGCGAACAATCCTGATCTTAGAAGATATGTTAATCCTGACGATGGAATACTTGGTGTCAACAAATACGGCAACCATTGGAACAGAAGCGGTAAAAATACTTGTGTTCACGGCTTTATCGGAAAGGATAAAAACGGAGAGGTTAGATGCTACCAAACACTGCCTTTTGATATTGCTTGTTGGGGCGTTGGAAAGGGCAAAAAAGGAAGTTACAATTATAATCCTGCGTATATTCAGTTTGAGATTTGCGAGGATGATTTGAAGGATGCAACATACTTTACAAAGGCATTTAACACTGCTATTGAATTTTGTGCCTACCTTTGCAAAGAGTACAATATTCCTGTTTGTAATATCGTTTCTCATAAAGAAGCTCATAAGTTAGGATATGGATCTAATCACGGTGATTGCGATCATTGGCTTAAAAAGTTCGGAAAGGATATGAATTGGTTTAGAGGTGAGGTTGACAAGAAGCTCAAACTTGTTGAGAAACCTGTTGAAAAATCTATTGACGAACTTGCAAGGGAAGTAATTGCAGGTAAGTGGGGCAACGGACAGGCAAGAAAGAACGCATTGGGTGATAAGTATGTAGCAGTACAGGCAAAGGTCAACGAACTCCTTGCTCCTAAGAAGAAATCTGTTGATGAACTCGCAAGAGAAGTAATCGCAGGTAAATGGGGTAACGGTACTGATAGAAAAAACCGTTTAACTCAGGCAGGATATAATTACTCCGAAGTGCAGAAGAGGGTAAACGAAATATTGAGATAAAAAAAGGGGAGAGTGTAAAAACTCTCCCTTTTTCTTATTTCATATCTTTTCGGATTAAATCCTTTATATAGGTGTGTTTTTTTGGGTTGTTTTTCAAGGGGCATAAAAACTGTTTAACAAATGTTGGGCAAACTGTAACAAAAATGTAAACAAATCAACTTCCGTATTTAATTTCCTTGTGGATTGCGATATACTTTATTTGAGGGTGTCAGGGCGATTGTACAATGTGGTAATCGTGTGTAATCCTATGAATTGACACACACACCTTGTACATATAGGGTAAAAATTATAACCTCAAATATATATCAAGGTTTAGGTGTACATCATTTCTCTTGGTAGTGCTTGTTGTTGACATATCCATTCTGCTAATAATGGCTTTTAAAAACTTGTTTTTCTCAGCAGGTGGTATATCGCTTTTCAATGCCTTTATCGCTTCTTTAAGAAGTACGATCTTTTCCTTGTAATCAATTTGCTTTGGCATTGATAATTGTGTTTCCCTGATCTTTGATTGACAAGTTTCGATTTTCTCACGAAGGATAGCATTTCTTTTGTCAAATACCTCTTCGGAGTATCTTCCTGTTTCTAAAAATTCATATTGTTTTTCCTCTTGTGCCTTGTATTCGTTAAGCTCTTTTTCAAGGTTGGCTAAGAGGGATTTTTTTATTTTAAAAGCGTTACCGTCATCGTTGTTTAATTTTGCTTGAAGCCTTGGTAATTCGCTTTGTTCAAGAGCTATTATAACCGCTTCTTCAACGGCTGACATCTTGATTGACTTCCAACACATCGGTTTTTCTCTGCATTCAAAACGATCTTCAGCGTGTTTGTATGGGTGTTGTGTTATTGCTTTACCGCATTTGGCACATTTCAAGATACCTGCAAACGGATTTTTAAGCTCATAACCAACTTTAGCAGATGGATTGTTGGCTCTTATCTCTTGTGCTTTTAACCAAATATCGTGATCTACGATAGCAGGGTGTATTCCTTTTGCTAATATATAATCTTTTTGAGATATTTTCTTTCGGACTTTTTCACCGTTCTCAATGAATGTAGTCTCTTTTATCGCACCGTATGTTACCATCCCGTCATAGTGTGGGTTTTTCACCATTACTCTTATAGTGTCCTTCTTCCACTTGCCACCTTTGGGAGCAGGTATTCCCATTTCGTTCAATCGACAAGCAATTTGGTAATAGGTTTCGCCATCAACGTACCATTCAAATATAAGTCTTACAATATCAGCATCCTTGTTTGGCTCTAATGTGTGATTTTTGCCGATCTTGATTTTGTTATATCCATATGGCGGTCTTGTTCCAATATAGCATCCTCTGTTTTGCACTGCGTTTTCTCTGCCAATTCTCATTACCTCTTTCGCATAATCAAGGTAATACGCACCTCTTAATAGTTCATCTTGGAAATATTGTCTTTCTCTTTTGATTTCAAGGTTGTATTGAACGCTGTCAGTTATTACAAGTGTTTTACTATAAAGAAAAGCATCTATAATAGTTTGACAATCGGAAAGATTACCTCTCGATAAACGGGGTACATCAGCGACAACAACTCCCATAATATCGGCATTTTCAATTCTTAATAGAACCTCTTTGATTTTCTCCCTCTCTGCAATACTTTCGGCAGAACCGATCTCACGATAAATATTTTCTTCAGGTATTCTAAAACCGTATGTTCGCTCCATAAACGCTTGCAAACGAGCTTCGTGTTTTGAAAGAACCTCTTCCACCGTTTCATTCGGGTCATCGGCTCTTGACTTACGAAGATACAGTATAAAATTTTCGCATATAAATTTTGCAAATTTACTCAATGTATTCACTCCTTATTCTGTCGGTTTTATTTTGGTAAAGTAATTATAGACGGCAAGAAGCTCGTCTTTGTGATGTAGCCTTTCTTTGAGCAACGATATTTCCGCTTCTTGTGCAATGGTCTTGGCTCGGAGCATTTCAAGCTCTGCGAGAACGAGATCACGTTCTGCTTCTGCAACCTCTGCGGTTTCCTTTACCTCAACAATACTTTCTGTGGAAAGCACGGCATTTGTATCAGCAAGGATTTGATCAAGAGAACCGCCCAATACTGTTACAATACGGTGTATTGTGGAAACATAGGGATCTTCTGTATCACCTGCAAAGATGCGTTTAATGGTACTTTCGGGTATCTTGGTAGCATCCGCTATCTGCTTTGCGGTCATTCCTTTATTCTTTTTTAATTCTTTGAGATTTTCAAGCCACATATTTATGTCCTTTTCTAAAAATAGTATTATTTGTGATACTTTCAACGGTATCAAAACTGAGTATAAAAGTATAATAGTTGGGTATTGATTTTCGTTTTCAATAAATATATAATTTTAACAGAACAGACTTCGACAAAATTCGTTTGACAGCTCTGTTATAATAATATAAACTGAAATCACAAGGGAACAACTGTTCGCTATTGGTAACGAGGGGGATTAATCAATGACAGACAATAAAACAGAATTAATTAAACTTATACTTGAAAACGATAATGTGGAACAAGCGGTGCTAACCGTTGCAGACATTATCTCTTGTTTTTCAAAGCAACACGGATTAAATCAAGGGCAAGTTGTTGCTGATCTTCAGTTAATGTATCAAATTTGCCAAGAGATTTTATAAGCACCGTCCTTGTGTCATTTGAAAGTCGATGGTATAGCTCCATCCACATTCTTTCTCCTTCGGAAAGCTTCGGCTTTTCGGGGGAGTTTGTTTTATCCTCTATTAAATCGGACTTCTTAACTCCAAAATAGTTAGCCAACAATTCAATTTTATCAATTCGGGGATATTTTTTTCCTTTCACCCAATCATTAAATGTTGATGTTGCAACTCCTATCTCTTCGGCTATTTCTTTTTGTTCTCTCCCACTCATATTCACATAATAAGTGAGGTTTTTTGAAAAAGTTTCTTTATTTCCGATGTTACTCATACATACACCTCCTTTCTTAATCCGCTTTAATCATACATCAAATCCGCTAAAAAGTAAATACAATTTGAAAAAAAGTTTAAAAAAATTCAAAATAATTTGAAAAAAACTATTGACAAACCGAAAAAGCTGTGCTACAATGTGCTCGTAAATCCGCTTTTAGCGGAACGAGAACAAAAGAAAGGGGAAAGAGAATGGAAAAGGAAATAGTTAAACTTACATTGGAAGCGTGGAGAGTAAATGCAGGACTAACGCAGAAAGAAGCATCAAAACTGTTAGAGATAAGCACCACAACGCTTTGCAATTGGGAAACAGGCAAATCGCATCCATCGGGAAAAAAGATTGATTTGATTTGCAAGGTTTACGGTTGTCATTATGACAACATTAATTTTTTACCTACCAATCCGCTTTAAGCGGAGCAAACCAAGAGGTACAAGATGCAGTACACAACACAAACGATCACAACGGAAAAATTCACTATCACCGTTCATAAACCAATTTTAAGTGATAGCGAAAGAACCAAACAAGAACAAGAAGTTGTAAAAGCTCTATCACGATTTGGAAAAGAAATGGAGAAAAGAAAATGAGTAACAGACCACAAGCCAAAGTTCTTGCAAGAGACAATCTATTGGTTAGCATTATCTTTCGGCACAAAGGCAAACAAAACACTATTTCCGCAAAAGAGATAGCAACAATCTTGGCAGAAAACGGCTATCAAACAAGATCGGGTTTTGTTCATGTCATTGTACGCAAAGTGATGCTTGAAAGGCATTTACCGATATGCTCTGTCAATAGTAAAGGTTATTTTTGGGGAGAAACAAAAGAAGAATTACAAACAGCCATTGACGATTTGCAGGGCAGAATTGAAGAAACGCAATCTCGCATTGAAATATTGAAAAGTTTTGTTATCAATTAAACAAAGGAGAAAGAACGATGAAAAGTAGAAATTGGCTCACCGATGATGAAGTTGAGCAAGAGATCGCACGATTGACCAAATCCGCAAATGTGCAGTTGGCAAGAGCAGAACAGCGTTTGAAGTATAAACGCAGACAAGCACTTTATCAGTTGAGAAACCTTGAAAAGCGTGGTGCAGAGCTTGCCGATGCAGGTATCACCTATGAAAACATTGAAGAAATGATAAATGGAGAACTGTTATGAAAATCATTAAAGCATTGTGCGTAATTATCGGTTTTGTTGGCTTTATGTTGCTGTTGGGTGCATTCGGTGGCTTGGAAAAAGACTTATGCACACAAGCGGAATTTTGGCGAATGGTTGGCATTAGTTCAGCTATGGTATTAACAAGTCTTATGGCTTGTGTTGGGAACGAAAATAACGAATAAAAAAATAAAACAAAAAGAGGTAAATATTATGTGTAAACTCAAATCTGCAATCGTATTGAAAGACAAAATCTTTATGCCCGATTATGATAGTCATTTACAAATGCTTGACGAACTCGGAATAACGGATGATTATTTGGGAGCTTCCAAGAAGTTTGTAAGGGTTGAATTATCACCCCGAAACGGTGATGTGTTTTCCGACATTGACGAATGGGAATTGACCGTTGACCAAGATATAAAGCCCGAATGGTTTTCGGAAGATGAATACAAGCCTAAGATCGTTGAAGCGGTCAAAGAGTGGGCGAAAAAGCATATACATATCGGCATCAACAATTTGAAGATTGATGCAGGAAGCAACCATTACATCAAAGATTGCAAAGATGTTGAAATCTACGGTAGTGCAACAGTTGAGAAAATCTACGGTAGTGCAACAGTTAAGCATATCTACGGTAGTGCAACAGTTGAGTATATCTGCGATAGTGCAACAGTTGAGAAAATCTACGATAGTGCAACAGTTAAGCATATCTACGGTAGTGCAACAGTTGAGTATATCTACGGTAGTGCAACAGTTAAGTATATC
>JAZTXU010000015.1:0-8871 GCA_045636565.1 Acutalibacteraceae bacterium | reverse complement strand
TATTCAACCTGCACGTTAAGGCGGGAAGAAAATGAAAAACTTGTAATTTTGATTCAAAAAGAGTATAATGGGTTAAAACTTAAGTATGAGCATACCTTTATGCCGCATATTGATAATACAGACGGGTTTTACGCTGCTCTCTTTGAAAAGTGTTAATAGGGAGGATAAACCTTCTTGCAAAAACAAGATATTAAATCCATGACCGAAGCCGAACTTGGTTTGTGGCTTAAAGAATTAGGTCAGCCAAAATTCCGCGCAGGTCAGATTTTTAAGTGGCTTCATTCCGGCGTTTGCGATTTTGATTTAATGACCGATATTCCGATAACTTTAAGGGAAACACTTAAAGAAAAATGTTATATTGCAGATGTTAAAATAGTAAAACGGTTTTGTTCACAACTTGATGAAACCGTAAAATATGTTTATGAGTTATATGATGGTGAGTATATTGAGTCAGTGCTTATGAAATATGAGCACGGGTATACAGTTTGTATTTCCACTCAGGTGGGTTGCAGAATGGGTTGCAGTTTTTGTGCAACAGGTCTTGGCGGCTTATACCGAAATCTTACCGCTTCCGAAATGCTTTCTCAGATAATGGCGGCTGAAAGGGATAATAACATCCGCGTTTCAAATGTTGTTATGATGGGTATGGGCGAACCACTCGATAATTTTGAAAATTCGGTAAAATTTTTGCAACTCGTGTCAGACGATAAGGGGATGAATATAGGCCTTCGGCATATTTCACTCTCAACATCGGGTGTGGTAAGCGGAATTGAAAAGTTGGCAGAATATAATTTCCCCGTAACTCTTTCGGTTTCTTTGCATGCCCCTTTTGATGATATAAGAAGTTCTATGATGAAGGTAAACAGAAAATGGAATATCGAAGCACTTCTTCGCGCGTGCAGAGATTATCAGAAGGTTACAACAAGACGCATTTCATTTGAATATGCCCTTATAGAAGGCGTTAATGATTCAAAACAATGCGCCGAACAGTTGGCAAAAATACTTAAAGGTATTATGTGCCATGTAAATCTTATTCCTGTAAATCCGGTTAAGGAAAATTCCTTTAAAAAGCCGGATAAAAATAAAATTCTCACTTTCAAACGGCAACTTGAACATTTAGGTGTCAACGCCACTGTAAGGCGCACTCTGGGAGCGGATATTGAGGCTTCTTGTGGTCAGTTGCGGCGCAAAGTTAGCCAAAGCTTAAACTTGAAGCAGCCTTAAAGGGCGGTTTCAGGCAACTTTTGGCTTATTGTCACCCATAGGTGATGGATTTGCGAGTATTTTAACAAAGTCACAGCATAAAATTCGTGTTCCAAAGTTTAAATGCTTTGGCTAAGGAGGGAAATGTTTGAAAATATTCAGTAAAACCGATGCAGGCAAGGTTCGGAGTTCTAATCAAGATTCGTTTTTTGTGGGTGAACTTCCAAGCGGAGCGGTATTCGGCATAGTGTGTGACGGTATGGGCGGAGCAAACGCAGGTAACGTTGCAAGTGAAATGGCAGTTAAGATTGTTTCGGAATATATCGAACATTCTTACAGGATAGGTATGGATGAATTCGAAACCGAAAAAATGCTTAAAAATGCCACAAACAGTGCTAATTTTGAGGTTTTTGAGTTAGCCAATTCAAATGAGGAATATGTTGGAATGGGTACCACCGCAGTAATCGCTTTGGTGCAGGATAAAAAAGCGGTTATTGCAAATGTTGGTGACAGCAGAATATATCTTTTAGGTGATGATATTTTCCAACTCACACGAGACCATTCGGTTGTTCAATCCCTTATTGAAAGCGGAAAAATAACACCGGAGGATGCAAAGGTACATCCGCGAAAAAATGTTATTACAAGAGCAATCGGTGCCGAAAGCGATGTCATTACCGACACATCGGTAATAGGTCTTGATAATGCAGAGGCCCTGCTTCTTTGTACAGATGGGCTCAGCGGTTTGGTGGATAAAGAAACAATACTTAAAGTGTTTAAAGAAAACAAGCCTGAAGAAGTTACCGAAAAACTGATACAACTTGCAAATGATGCAGGCGGAAGCGATAACATAACTGTAGTATTAATCACACTGTAAAGTTCAGACTTGACAGAAAGGAAAAGGTGTTTATATGGATAGATTTGTAGGAAAGCGTCTTGACGGAAGATACGAAATTCAAGAAATTATTGGTGTAGGCGGTATGGCGGTTGTTTACAAAGCCCGCGATAATCAGGAAAACCGTACGGTTGCTATTAAAATTCTTAAAGAGGAATTTATTTCAAATGAAGAATTTTTGCGCCGCTTTAAAAATGAATCAAAGGCTATTGCAATGCTTTCACACCCCAACATTGTAAATGTTTACGATGTTAGTTTTGGTGACCTTATTCAATATATCGTAATGGAATATATTGAGGGTATTACACTTAAGGAGTATATTGAGCGTGAAGGCAGCCTCCGTTGGAAGGATGCGGTTCATTTCACTTTGCAGATTTTAAGAGGTCTTCAGCACGCGCATGACAAGGGTATTGTTCACCGCGATGTAAAACCTCAGAATATTATGGTTTTACCTGACGGTACAATCAAAGTTACCGATTTCGGTATTGCCCGTTTTGCCCGCAGTGACCAGCGCACCATTACGGATAAGGCTATCGGCTCTGTTCATTATATAAGCCCTGAACAGGCAAGAGGAGAAAAGACCGACGAAAAGGCAGATATTTATTCTGTTGGTGTTATGCTTTATGAAATGCTCACAGGCAAAATGCCTTTCCAGGCAGAGAGTGCGGTTTCAGTTGCTATTATGCAGCTTCAGCGTGACCCTCAGCTTCCCACCGAAATCAACGGTTCAATCCCGAGAGGTCTTGAACAGATTACAATGCACGCTATGCAGAAAACTGTTGAAAGAAGATATCAGTCTGCCGCAGAAATGCTTTGTGATTTAGGTCAGTTCAGAAAAGATCCTGCTCTCACATTTGATTACGGATACTTTGTTGATAATTCACCGACAAGACACGTTGGTGCGGTTGTACCGCCCGTAGTTCCCACACCCGTTTCAACCCCTGCTCCCGCTCCGGCAACCGCTCCTGCCGATAATGCAGAACCGGCCGAGGAAGAGCAAGAGGAAGTAGCAAAGGCTAAAAATCGCACAATTCCGATTCTTGCGGGAATTGCAGTGGCATTAGTTATTGGTATCGCGATTCTTGCTTGGTTTGTAATCAAAAACTGGAACACAGGTGAGGAAATTAACTGTCCTGACTTTGTGGGTCAGAAATATGAAGCAATAATTGTAAACAGCGATTATATCAATAATTTTGAATTCACCAAAGAAGAAGATTATAACGATACTCAGCCTAAGGGTTATGTTTACGGTCAGTCCGAAACCGCAGGTCAAAAGTTAAAGAAAAACGCTAAAATTGTTCTTTATGTAAGTCTTGGTTCAAAGGGAGTAACCTTTGATGAATATGTAGGCCAGACCGAAGTCAGAGCCATAGCAATGCTTAAAGATGAAGGTTATGTTGTTAAGGTTGAGTATGAAGAGCATAAAGACATTGATAAGGGTAAGGTTACAAGAGTTGAACCCAAGATACCGGGAGCAGTACAGAAGGGCGCAGAACTTACTGTTTATGTAAGTTCAGGCAAGCCTATGGTTCAGGTACCCGATGTTGTTGGCTTCACACAAAAGACTGCTGAAACAACTATTAAAGAGGCTGATTTAGTTCCAAAAGTAAATCTTGTAAAGGTTGACTTTAAGAAGAGATTTTATAAAATCGGCGAGGTTGTAGAGCAGAATCCTGCTAAGGGTAAGGATAAGGTTGCATTTGGTTCAACTGTTGAGATTTCAGTATGTGACGGTTATACCTATGATGTTGTGATTTCCGAAAACAAATTACCTCGTGACTATAAAACCGAAACCTATTATCTCTCTCTCTGGGATGACAAGGGCAACCAGATTGACAAGGGCACAAAGATTGATTCTACAACAGTCACAGAGTACACCTTTAACAAGGAAAAACTTGTAACAAAGGAAACTTCGATTACTCTTTATGTTAAGATTTCAAGCAACGGCGAAAATGAGGAAGATTTATTCAAACTAACTGTTGATATTTCGGCTGGTAAGGTTGAATTCACAGAAGAGTATGAGTACGAAATGTATGACCCGTCTGAAGATACCGATGAGCCCGTTGACCCGGGATACAATGATGATTCGGGTGATGACGGTTCAGGTGAAGAGATAGTTTAATATGACAGGAATTATAATAAAAGCTCTGTCAGGCTTTTATTACGCCGAATCAAACGGCGTGGTTTATGAATGTAAAGCAAGGGGGAGCTTCCGCAAAAGCGGAATCTCCCCCTTAGTTGGTGACAGAGTTGAAATAGAAAAAACGGGCGAACATTCTGGTGTGGTTGATAAAATTTTGCCCCGAAAAAACGCTATAATACGCCCTCCTGTGGCAAACATAGATAAGTTGTTTATTGTGTCATCCCACACCAATCCTCAACCAAATTCACTACTTATCGATAAAATGACCGTGACCGCAAGATATAATAATATTGAGCCGATTATAGTTTTTAATAAATGCGATATGGGTGATTTTTCTGATTGGCAGCGAATTTATAAAAATGCAGGGTTTAAGGTTTATATTGTCTCTGCTGAGGAAAATATCGGAATAGATGCAATTAAAAAAGAACTCGAAGGATGTGTTGGCGCCTTTACAGGAAATTCAGGTGTTGGAAAATCCAGCATTTTAAACAGAATTTTAGGCGAGAACATTGAAACGGGTGAGGTGAGCGAAAAGTTGGGGAGGGGCAGGCATACTACCCGTCACACAGAACTTTATCCCACAAAAAATGGCGGTTTTGTTGCCGACACACCCGGTTTTTCCACCTTTGAACTAACTTACGATAATTACGATTTAAAAGAAAAATTGGCCGATTGTTTTTTTGATTTTGATGAGTTTGTATCCGATTGTCGCTTTTCGGGTTGCACACATACTAAGGAAGCAGGTTGTGCGGTTTTAGATGCGGTGCAAATGGGAAAAATTGAAGAAACACGGCACAAATCATATCTTCAGTTATTTGAAGAAATGAAGGATTTAAAACCGTGGCAAGCAAAAAAATCTTCGTTTTCGGGTAATAAGTAACAGTAACGAGCGATAAAATATCCCCGAAACATACGTATTAAAAACGGTAAAAAAACGAGCATCGGAATTTCCGATGCTCGTTCAATTTATATTCAACCTTGAATTATCCGTTAATTTGTTCTGTTTCTTCACAGTTGATTTTTTCTGCTGCTTTTTTATTGTTCATATACTCAATAAGTTCTTTGAGAAGAACAAACAACACCGCACTTGTGGGAACTGCAATAAGAGCACCCAGCACTCCGCCAATGTTTCCTCCAACTAAAACTGCGCTCACCACAATAACACCGGGTAATCCCACCACTCTGCCAACAACCTTCGGGTAAATAACATTGCCTTCAAACTGTTGAAGCAGGAATAAGAAGATTACAAATAAAACTGCCTTGAACGGGTCTGTAATGACAATCAGCAAGAAACCTATAAACATACCAACAGTGGCACCAACAATGGGGACTAAAGCGGTAACCATTATAATTACAGAAATAATAACTGCATTTGGAATTCCTAAAATCAGCATGCCGATAAGGCAAAGGGTACCAAGGATAACCGCTTCAATAAGCTGACCTCCGATAAATCTTGAAAAAGATTCTTGCGCGCATGACGCAATATGATATATAACAGAGTTTATCTTTGGTTCTGTAAAGGCATTAATGGCACGTTTCACAAAGGCGCCGATGCGTTCCTTCTGGGCCAGGATATAGATAGAAATGAAAATACTGAACACACCGTCAAAAATGCTGCTGAATACCGATGTTGTAACACTTACGGCACCGTCAAAAATCTGGTTATATGAGCCAACCAGTATATTTTTTGCGGAATTTGCAACAGCAGACCAATTAACTTTTAATTCCGGGATTAGTGCTTTATTGAAATTATACTCTTCAAATACACCCTCTAACCAGTTGCGCGTTTTACCAACCAAACTCGGCAGATTTTCGGCTAAACCAGTTATGGTTTTTATTATATCCGGAATAATTACAAGAATAAGCAAACAGATAATGCCGAAAGCTATAAGATAAGTGAGGGTAAGACAAATCGGACGCTTTAATTTTAAAATAAACTTTTTCCGACTTTTATCCATAAACTTAAAGACTTTGGTTTCGAGTGCTGAAAGCAGTACGTTTAAGACAAAAGCAATACAAAGCGCTGCTGTAACGGGAGCAAATAATGACAATGCCCACTTAATAAAACCAAAAATGCTGCCAATATTCAGCACACCGGCTAAAATCAAGGCACTAAAGAAAACAATAAGTAAAATTCTTTTTGTGTTTTTCCAGTTAAGCTCCATCATCATTCTCCTTATGTAAAATTATAAAACAAATTATTTAAATAGGCTTGCAGTTTTTGCAAGCCTATTATACACCATATTTTTACATTAGTAAACCATTATTTATAAAAATCATAAATAAGAATATACTGTTAGTTTTTCTTAGATGAGAAAATTTTGTTAAGGAGCACGGTTGTAAGAATTATGGCACCCATAACGATTGCTATTCCGAGCATACCCTTTCCCATATAGTGAAGATTATCTAAAAAATTACCTGCTTTGAAAAATATATCACCCATAATTAATTGCTCCTTTCTTAACCACCGAAAAATTTAAGGATAAGACCGCCTGCAATAACAGAAGCAATCTGACCTGAAACATTTACACCCATCGAATGCATAAGCAAGAAGTTCTGCGGATCTTCTTTAAGTCCCATTTTGTGAACAATTCTGCCCGACATTGGGAAGGCAGAGATACCTGCTGCACCAATCATAGGATTGATTTTCTTGTTGCTCGGCAAGAAAATATTGAGAATCTTGGCGAAAATAACGCCGCCTGCGGTATCGAAAATAAATGCGATAAGACCAAGACCTAAAATCATAAGGGTTTCCGGTTTCAAGAATTCTGCATAGAACATTCTTGAAGCAATTGTAATACCCAAGAATATGGTGATGAGGTTTGCCAAAACATTCTGGGCTGTATCTGATAGTGAGTTAAGCACACCGCACTCACGGATAAGGTTACCGAACATGAGGAATCCCACGAGGTATACAGAATCAGGTGCCACCAAACCTGCAATAGCGGTGATTATAATGGGGAAAAGTATTTTTGTGGTTTTGGAAACACTCTTTGCAGAATAAGGCATACGGATAAGTCTTTCCTGTTTTGTGGTCAACAACTTGATTACGGGAGGCTGAATAATAGGAACCAAAGCCATATAAGAATAAGCAGCCACCATTATTGCACCAAGATAGTTAGAATCAAGTGCTTGTGCTACAACGATGGAAGTAGGACCATCTGCCGCACCGATAATACCGATTGAAGCGGCATCCTTCGTCGGGAAGAACATTGAAGCCGCACAGAAGGTGAAGAAAATACCAAACTGAGCTGCCGCACCAAAAATCATAAGCTTCGGGTTGGAAAGCAACGGGCCAAAGTCAATCATGGCGCCTATGCCTATGAACAATATAAGTGGGAACAGTTCGTTATCAATACCTGCGTTGAATAAAGTTGTGAGCGGGCCTGCATCATACCCCACCACTTTGCCTGCTTCTTCAATCGGTTTCATAACACCTGGCAGATTCACAAGAATCGCACCAAAGCCTATGGGAAGAAGCAAGGTGGGTTCCATATCTTTCTTGATGGCAAGAAAAACAAGAATACCGCCGATTGCCCACATCACGAGCATTTGCCATTCGAAATTTCGATACACATTTTCATACAGAAATTCAATAAAATCCATATAAAACAACCTTTCTAATATATATTTATAATGTTGCACAAAAATAACGGGAAATAAACAAAAAAGACTTTTGCTGCGAAAAAACACAGCAAAAGTCTTGCCATTTAATGCAAAAGCGGGTCTGAGACCGTAATGACGCTAATTGCAACGCTCACGCGTTGGCTACTCCCTTTAACAAAACAGATAATACCATAAAATGTTATTAATTGCAAGTAAAAATTAAAACAATTAAATATTTGGTTGATGATTGAGTAGGGGGAAAATGCGAAAAAATGGGGTTTAACCGAAAATTTCGGAGTCAATTTCGTCAAAAGGTAAAATTTCGGTTGTTACGCGGGCATGGTCTTCAAGATTATCAATTTCATCAATGTAATAATTTTCATAAGGGAAAGCACGAACATTCAGTTCGGCAAAAATTTCGTTAAGGGCATTTTCTGCATAGCATTTAACTTCGCCCTTATTTATAAATTCCACGACTTTGTCTATCCAAGCTTTAGCTGTGGATTTTTCCATTTTGTAAAAAGGCTGAAATGCATAGCAATCATCATCAAAAATATGGATAGAAACCTCTAAAACTTTACCGTCTTTAACCCTGCCTTTAAAATCTTTTTCCGGCAAAGATTTTGTAAAGTTTACTGTTGCGGTGTTCTTTTCATCGCTTGCAAGAACATCGTGAATAAGGGCACGGTTAAAAACCAAATCTCCGTGAAAGAAGAGAAGGTCATCATCCATAAACTCACGAGCCAAATACATTGAATATATATAATTCGTTTTGTCGTAAATCGGATTGCGAACAAATGTGAAATTAAGTTGCGGAAAATCGGCTGCTTCCGCCTTCAACTGTTCTTCATAAGGACCCGTGGTTACTAAAAAATCCTTTATTCCTTCTGCACTTAAAATTCTGAGTTGTCTGTGAAATATTGATTCACCGTTTTTAAGCGGGACCATGGATTTATGGTTATTTTTTGTGAAATCACCCATACGATTTCCGAGTCCGGAATTAAAAATAACTGCTTTCATATGAAAA
>JAZTXU010000014.1:0-4769 GCA_045636565.1 Acutalibacteraceae bacterium | reverse complement strand
AAACCGTCGCATATGTTAATAACAGGGCTTTGGTTTGGCGGTTTTCAGGCGCTTATGCCGCTTATTGGGTATCTTTTAGGCTCTGCTTTTGAAAGTTATGTAACCGGAGTGGATCATTTTATTGCCTTTATACTGCTTGGCGCTATTGGTGTTAATATGATTAAAGAGGCGCTTTCAGACGAAGAGGATGAATCAAGTTGTGATTTTGGCTTTAAAACAATGCTTATTATGGCCGTTGCCACAAGTATCGATGCACTGGCTGCAGGAATCGCTTTGGCAATGGATTCAAAAACTCAATCTGCAATCGCACTGATAATTATATTGTTTATCGGCATTACTACCTTTGCACTTTCGGCTTTGGGTGTTAAAATCGGCAATATTTATGGTGATAAATATAAATCAAAAGCAGAACTTGCAGGCGGAATCATACTTATTATTTTAGGTTCTAAAATTTTGATTGAGCACTTACTTGAAGAGGCGGGAATTATTAAATAATGCAAAATCGTAAAAAACAGATTTTATAATGAACAAGGCTTTATCGCTGCCACTTATAAGGGATGGTTATTGCAAATTCAATCCTAAAAGTTACAAGCATTAATGTTTTGGCTAAATAAATCTTGTTTTTTAAGGCGGTTTGCATTATAATGATAAAAAATAATAAAATTACGGAGGATATATAAATGAACAGATACGAATCAGCAAAACAGATGTATGCTAAATTTGGCGTTGATGTTGAGAAGGCAATCGAAACTTTAAAATCTTTGCCCGTAAGTCTTCATTGTTGGCAGGGTGATGATGTTAAAGGCTTTGACCAGGACGGTCCCTTAACCGGCGGTATTCAGACCACCGGTAACTACCCCGGAAAGGCAAGAACCCCTGAAGAACTTATGGCAGATATGGAAAAGGTATTTTCTCTTTGCCCCGGTAAGAAGAAGTTAAACGTTCACGCTTGCTATGCAATTTTTGACGGTGAGTTTGTTGACCGTGATAAGCTTGAGCCCAAGCATTTTGCAAAGTGGGTAGAACTTGCAAAGAAACATAATATGGGTATTGATTTCAACCCCACATTCTTCTCACATCCTATGTGTAAAGATGGTCTTTCACTTTCAAGCCCCGATGCAGAGGTTAGAAATTTCTGGATCGAGCACGGTAAGGCTTGTATCCGCATTTCTCAGTATTTTGCAGAGGAAACAGGTGTACCTTGCGTTATGAATATCTGGACCGGTGACGGTTATAAGGATATCCCTTCTGACAGAATGGGTCCCCGCCAGAGATATAAGGAATCAATTGAGGCAATTTTAGCAGAGCCTTTTGATAAATCAAAGGTTAAGCCCTGCGTTGAATCAAAGGTATTCGGTATCGGCGTTGAGGCTTACACAGTAGGAAGTGCAGAGTTTTCACTCTCCTTCGCTGCTACTCATGACGGTTGCTTACCTCTTATGGATAACGGTCACTATCATCCCACAGAGGTAGTTTCCGATAAGATTCCCGCTCTTCTTTGCTTTTTCGACGAAATCGCATTACATATCACAAGACCTATCCGCTGGGATTCAGACCATGTAGTTCTTTTTGATGACGAAACCAAGGAAATGGCAAAGGATATCGTGCGCTCAAATGCTTTTGACCGCGTTTATATGGCGCTTGACTATTTCGATGCAAGCATTAACCGTATCTCTGCTTGGACAGTTGGCTTCCGTAGCTGGCAGAAGGCACTTTTAAGCGCACTCGTTACTCCTAACGCAATGCTCAAAGAACTTCAGGATAACAATGAGCTCACAAAGCTTATGGTTATTAGTGAAGAAATCAAAACATTGCCTTTCGGTGACATCTGGGCGCATTACTGCGAAACCGAAGGTGTTCCTGCAGATGAAAGTTGGTATGCAGAGGTTGAAAAGTACGAAGCAGAAGTTCTTGCAAAGCGTGTTTAATTTAAAATATGTGATTAAAATGAAAACGGTAGAGGGTAACCTCTACCGTTTTTTGATGCACGGAATATGTTTTAATTTTTTGGCGCATACTAATTTTGAGATTTTTATTTTGGTCAATCGAGGTGAAAGTATGCGAAGAGAGAAGAAAATCGGTGCAAAACAGAAAAAACGCGATATAAAAGATGTTGTGTGTGAAATTTCAGCGTCTGTTCCGACCCACGACCTGCCTGAAACGGCGGGTGAACTTGTCACCACTTACGGCACTTACGAAATTCAGAACACCGCCGACACCGAAAACCAATATCCCGCAATAGCGCAGGGTTTTAATTCCAAAATTATTGAGCGCGATTGTGAAAACCGCCACCACGGTAAACGGTGGGAAAACGAGGATAATGGATAGGCATTGAACCGTTAAGACGCAAAGTTGGTTTTATAGTGGCGCAGTTATATATGTGACTGGCATAATGTTATAATATTATTTTTTAATATATTTTCTTTGGTAAATAATACGGATGTGCAGAAAAAGTTCTGCACATCCGTTTAATATTTTTCTTATATTGGAACAAGTGGCTATCCCAACGAATCTTTTTTGTTTGTAACCACCTTTGCGTCGTAACAACTGAATTTTTCTTCCACATTTTCAGGTTTTGAGTTTTTTGTGAAAGCACTCACAATCGGCACTAAAACAAGGCCACCAACCATTGCAAACACACCTGAATAGAGTGAATTTTTAAATACAAAGCCTAAAATTCCGCCGTTTATATTTATAAGACCAACACTTATGAGAAGTTGAATTATTTCAAGTCCTGTGCCAAAAGTAAAACTTACGGCAACGGCGGTTTTTGTTGTCTTTTTCCAGTACAAACCGTAAAGGAATGGGGCTAAGAACGCACCTGCAAGTGCGCCCCACGAAACGCCCATCATTTGCGCTATAAATACTGAATCTTTCCAGACGCTGTCCTTCAAAATTGCGATTACTGCCGAAATCGCTATAAAGAATACAATAAAAAGTCTCATTATAAGCACACTTTTCTTTTCGCTTATCTCTTTTTTGCGCGAAATCAAGGGTTTTATAACGTCAAGAGTGAGGGTTGATGATGAAGTGAGGACCAACGAGGAAAGGGTTGACATTGATGCCGAAAGCACCAAAACAATTATTAGTGCAATAACCACGGGAGCAAGTTCTGAAATCATTGTGGGGATGACCTTATCGAACAAAACGGCGCCCGTTTCTGAAATAAAACCGCATTCCAGCATTTCGCTGTGGTAAAGCCTTCCGAAACCGCCCAAGAAATAGCATCCGCCTGCCACGATAATTGCAAAAACTGTTGAAATTACGGTACCTTTCTTAATGGAACCCTCATCTTTAATCGAATAGAATTTGCCGACCATCTGCGGAAGTCCCCAAGTGCCGAGTGAGGTGAGCAACACAACAAAAAGAAGTGAAATCGGGTCTGCGCCGAAGAGGGATGTGTATTCGTGACCTGCATTTTTGCTTTCGGCAAGGGTTTTTACCGCCTCGGCGAAGCCACCGTTTGCATTAAGCACCGAGATAACCACAACAATAATTCCAACAAGCATAATAATGCCCTGAATAAAATCGTTTATTGCGGTTGCCATATATCCGCCAAAAATTACATAAACGCCCGTAAGAACAGCCATAATTAAAACAACTGCCCAGTAGGGAATAGAAAACACATTATTGAAAAGAGATGAGAGTCCGTTATAGAGTGATGCGGTATAAGGAATCAAGAACATAAACACAATTACCGATGCCACGATTTTGAGTTTCTGTGAATTGTAACGCTTTTCAAAGAAATCAGGCATGGTTTTGGAGCCTAAATGCTGTGTCATAACACGGGTACGACGACCCAAAATGCTCCACGAAAGAAGCGAGCCGATAAAAGCGTTACCAAGACCAATCCATGTGGAGGAAAGGCCGAAATTCCAACCGAACTGACCGGCATACCCCACGAAAATTACCGCTGAAAAATACGATGTGCCAAAAGCAAATGCGGTAAGCCAAGGGCCAACAGTTCTGCCACCTAAAACGAAACTGTCAACATCTTTTGCGGATTTTCGGCAGGCAAAGCCCACACCAATCATAAGTGCAAAAAAGAAAATAAGCATTGGAACTGCAATCCACACTGTGGTGGAATTGATTTGTGAAGCGGATAATAATTTCATAGTTCTCCCTCTTTCAATAATTTAAAGCGTTAAAGCGCAAAAGCACAATAATACTTTAACACTTTAAAGCGAAAATGTCAAGAGGGAATTTTGAAAATTTTGGGATTTTTGTTTTCACTTTTTCTAAAACCACCAAATAAAATTCATCACCGCCTATGTGTATTATACAATAAAAAGATGAGGTTGTAATGTTTCCTCGCATTATATATTTTTAAAAGATTGAAATAAATTATAGTTTATGAGTGAGACCTTGGTCTCACTCTCGATATAAATCCCTATCGGGATTTTCGATATGCGCCTTAAGTCGCTCGATATGTACTTCGTACTCGATATGCCCTGCGGGGCGAGGGGGATTTATATCATATCGAATTTGAGCGTAGCGAAAATATATCGATTTTGCCGAAAGGCAAAAATATCGAATTGCGAAGCAATATATCGATAAATTATAGTTTGTCGAGTGCCTCGACACGCAATCCGTGGTAGTGTAGCAAGTAGCCGAATTTTACCCCGATGGTAAGTTTGTGTGTTAAATTTTAGTTTGTCGGGGAGTAAATTGTATCGTCAGTAAGCCTTCCCCAGCGGGGAAGGTGGCACGAGGAACGAGTGACGGATGAGGAGAAAAAAGATTTGTTTTTTCTGAATTCGTTCTCCTCA
>JAZTXU010000013.1:0-15600 GCA_045636565.1 Acutalibacteraceae bacterium | reverse complement strand
AATAACAGTAGCGCAAGCCTTGCAAAGAGTAAGTCTTGCCTGCATTAAATCTTCATCCTCACCCTTTACTCTGCAAGCAGAATAGAACTTGTGGAACTTTGTTGCAAGTTCTTGTACATAGTGAGTAATTTTTGCAGGGTCGTAAGCCTTTGCAGAAGCGATAATTTCATCTGTTAAAGCTGCAATAAATAGGATCAGCTCGCGTTCCTCAGATGCAGTAAGCTTAGTGAGTTCATTTTCACCGCAATCCTTAAGGGTGATACCCTCAGCCTCAAGATTCCTTATAATACTACAAATACGAGCATATGCATATTGCACATAATAAACGGGGTTGCTGTTAGATTCATTAACTGCCAAATCCAAATCAAAATCAAAATGACTGTTAGGCTCTCTGAGGTTAAAGAAGAATCTTGCGGCATCAATCGGAACTTCATCAAGTAATGTTACAAGAGTTATAGCCTTACCCGAGCGCTTTGACGCCTTGATAACCACACCATCGCGTACAAGTCTTACCATCTGCATTAACACAACATCAAGACGGTCAGCATCAACGCCCAAAGCGGTAAGCGCACCCTTAAGACGCGGAACATAACCGTGGTGGTCTGCACCTAAAATATCAATAGCCTTATCAAACTTACGGGTAACAAGCTTATTATAATGATAAGCAATATCAGGAACTACATAAGTCGGAACACCGTTTGCGCGAACAAGAACGAAATCTTTATCACAACCAAATTCAGTTGCTTTAAACCAAAGCGCGCCTTCCTCCTCATAGGTGTATCCGCTTTCCTTTAAAAGCTCGATAATTCTTGTTGTTTCGCCGTTATTATGAAGTGTGCTTTCCTTAAACCAAGTATTGTAAGTGATGCGGTACTTACCGAGGTCACGCTCTAAGCCTTCAATATTTTTGGGCAATGCAAACTCAACCAAAGCAGCTCTGCGCTCTGCTTCATCCTTATCAACAAAGCTATCGCCATGTATTTCAGCAAAAGCCTTTGCGTGAGCCACGATATCATCACCATGATAAGAATCCTCCGGCATTTCAATGCCCTCTTTATAAAGCTGTAAATATCTTAAATCAAGTGATAAACCGAATTTGTTTATCTGGTTACCTGCATCGTTAATGTAGAATTCGCGCTCGGTATAATAACCTGCTGCCTCTAAAACTGCAGCGAGACAGTCACCCAAAGCACCACCACGAGCATTACCGATATGCATAGGTCCTGTGGGGTTAGCGGATACAAATTCAACAAGCACACGCTTGCCTTCACCATAATTGCTCTTACCGTAATCATCGCCCTTAGCAATTACATCAGACACTATGTCAGCATAGTAATTATCATTAAGGAAGAAATTGATAAAGCCTGGGCCTGCAATTTCACAAGACTTGATGTAAGTGCCTTCAAAGTCACAGTTTTCCACTAAAATTTCCGCTATCTGACGGGGAGCCTTATGAAAAAGTCTTGCCCACACCATTGCGGCATTTACTGCATAATCACCATGGTCGCGGTTAGCAGGTACTTCAACCGTAAAAGCGGTAAGCTCTGCATTTTCCAGTAATCCCAGCTCAATAGCCTTTTTAGCCGAGATTATAATAGAATTATTAATTTGTTCCTTTGCTTTTGTAACTAATAATGACATTTTAATTAACCTCTCTAATAATTATGTTTACCTCATTACGACTAATAAGCCTTAAATCGGAATCTATTGTATATTTTAATTTGATTTCGCCACCGCTATCAGTCAAATCATGTTCTATTGTTTCACCATAAACCCCAATGGTTAAATCTCCCATAGGTGTACTGTAAAAACAGTTATTACGGTTACCTTTTTCAATTAAAATTTTGCTTTTTACAGTACCGGAGCGTTGTAAAATCACTGAATCATCAGGCTTAATATAAATTTGAGTTTTTACCTCATCTCCCGTATCAAGCATACGGCTTTCATCATAAGAAATATAATAACTTCCATCTTTAAAGCCAAATCTTCCATCAGTCATAAATTCAATAGTATCGGTATCATCATCAATACCTTGAATACTGCTTATATTAATTAATGCATCCTTAATCATAAACTGCCTAAATTCACCTGCATAATATCTTCATCGTTTAATTTTTTTCCCAAAAGTCTTGTTGCAGTATTGCAAAAAGAATCGGTCTTATCACTCGCAAAAAACTGATATCTAGGGACATTTTCTTTTACAGCTGAAAGATTATTTTCTTCTAAAAACTCTTTAACTGCCATAGCGGTTGCGGTTCCCGCATCAATTAGGGTCACTTTATCACCAGCCACCATTTTTATGGCACCTTTAAGCACCGGAAAATGTGTGCAACCTAAAATAACAGTATCAGCACCCGCATCAACAATAGGTTCTAAATAGCGATTTGCAGTTTCCATAACAACAGGGTCATCATCAGAAATCCACCCTTCCTCAACCAATGAAACAAAAAGTGAACAAGCACTTGCCGTAACCTCGGCATCTGGCAGAATTTCTTTAATATAACTTTCGTGCTTACCGCTTTTCACGGTTGCTGCAGTTCCCAAAACACCTATTTTGCCATTTTTAGTTGCCTTGGCTGCAGCATAAGCAGCATGAGAAACCACCTCAAAATACGGAACCGGTAAATCATTGGCCAAATCAGAAGCCACAGAAGAAACCGTGCCGCAAGCGGCAATTATTAATTTCACATCATTTTTAAGCAAAAACGCCTCATCTTCGGAAGCATATTTCTTAATAGTGTCACGACTTCTTGTTCCGTACGGCACCCTTCCAGTGTCGCCAAAATAAACAATAGATTCGTTAGGCAAAAAGCGCAACAACTCACTTACAACAGTAAGTCCGCCAAGTCCCGAATCAAACACACCGATAGCGCGATTATCCGCCACTCAAAACATCTCCTTTAAGCGGAATACTATTCCACCCATTATCTGTAATATAATATCATATTTTATATATTTTATCAACACTTAATATCAAAAAAACAATAAAAAATCGGCTTGAAAACTGCAAAATAGCAATTTCAAACCGATGATTTTAAAATAAATCAAGTTTTAAACCAAATTAATCCTTCTTAAAGAAGTTAAGAGCGTCAATATAAGACTCATCATCATCAGAAGAATTGTTAAGGAAGGATGCTAAATCGTTAGCTTCTTCTTTCTTATCGTCACCAAGACCGGTAGCAACAACTGTCACACGGAGGGTATCTTCAAGAGTCTCATCGAGCTGAGCACCCCAGATAATTGTTGCATCAGGATGAGCCATATCAGATACGATAGAAGATGCAAGTTCAACTTCCTCAAGACCGATATCATCAGAACCGATGATACTGATAATTACACCACGTGCATTATCCATTGAAGTTTCAATAAGAGGACTGTTGATAGCAGCACGAGCAGCCTGCTCTGCCTTATCACGACCGGTAGCAATACCAACACCCATATGAGCGTAACCGGCATTTGCCATAATTGACTTAACATCAGCAAAGTCAAGGTTAACAAGAGCGGTAACATTGATAAGTTCAGAGATGCTCTGAACACCCTGACGAAGAACATCATCAGCGATATCGAAAGCGTTCTTTAAGGTAATCTTCTGCTCGGAAACGAACTTAAGACGCTCGTTAGGAATAACAACAAGGCTATCAACCTGCTCGCGTAAAGCAGCAATACCGGACTCTGCTTGAGTCATACGCTTTTTACCTTCAAAACCGAAAGGCTTTGTAACGATACCTACTGTAAGGATACCGAGTTCTCTGGCGATTGCTGCAACGATAGGAGCAGCACCTGTACCGGTACCACCGCCCATACCTGCGGTAACAAAAATCATATCAGCATCGCGAATTGCGGCAGCGATTTCATCGCGTGACTCTTCAGCAGCTGCACGACCATTATCAGGATTGCCGCCTGCACCCATACCTGCGGTTGTTTTATCACCAATCTGAATCTTTAATGTGGCTTTAGACTTTATAAGAGCAGCCTTATCGGTATTTACTGCAACAAATTCAACACCGCGTACGCCTGCATCTACCATGCGGTTAACTGCGTTTCCGCCGCCTCCGCCTACACCTACAACTTTAATTTTAACTACATTTACTTGATCTTCTGCAACTTCAAATGGCATTTCTAATTCCTCCGTATTTATGTATATTTTCATATTTTTTCTCATAGCATAATAAGATAATAACATATCTTTTTTAAAATTTCAATACTTTTTATTACAAAATTGTAATTTTTTCAAAAAATGACGTTTTTTCGCGCCCTAAATAGTGTTTGTATTGTTTAATGTAACATATCAGAGCCGAAATTTCAACCCTTTTGTTACAAAATTGTAATTTTTTTCATTAAACAAAGTACTTAATATTTAATTCTATTTTAAATCATCTATTTTCGTGGTTGATTTGTGAGATACTTTGAATCTGTTACTCATTTATCTTTTCGACAAAAGTACCTGCAAGATTATCGGTTGACCACATACTGAGGTTGATTTTTCCCTCTTTGCCTTTCGCAATTTTTGAAATCATTCCCCTTAAATGTTTAATTTTTTCTTCAACATTATTTGAAGAACCCAACAAAACATCAAATCTATTTTCAACACCGATTTTAAGATTCAACGAATCTGATATATCTATATAATCAATAGAGATTTTTTCTTGTTTCAAAGTAGCAATAATTTCTTTTATGAGTTCTTGTTCTTTTGGGTTTTTGTAAACAATCTCATTTCCTACTTTGCATTCAATTTCAGGCCCTCTAACCTCAAAAGTATTTTCAGCCGCTGAATTCCTCTCTGAAAGAACCCAACCGCTTTTACTTATGGTAAAATACTTATTTCCGCTAACCACAACCGAATATTCAGCCGCTTCTTTAACTATAAGTTTTATATTACCGTTAAGTTCTTTTTCGATTTTAAGGGATTCTATATACGGCAATTTAGCTTTTAGTTTTTCTAAGGTTGAATTTTCAGTAAGAAGAATTAGATTATCACCTATCTCTATCCCTGAAGCATAAATTATCTGCTCCGAACTATACATTGTACTTCCAGACACCGAGATATTCTTTATCGGAAAAAACACAGTAAGCGAGAGCACAACTGAGAGAATTAACAAAAATACTATTAAAGAAATCAAAAACACCGTTAATCTTCTCTGTTTAAGTTGTTTCTGACGTGCGGCTCTTTTTCTAAGAAATTCATCTCTTCCTTGTTCTTTATACAAAATATCATTCCTTTAAATGAAATATTTTTATCCGTTATTCAAATTTATATCTGCACCCAATTTTTTAAGTGTATTCACAATATCATCATAACCGCGTTCTATATGGTGAATTTCTTGGATAACTGTGGTACCGCCGGCTGCAAGACCTGCACACACAAGTGCCGCTCCGCCGCGAAGGTCAGTAGCCTTGCATTTTGCTCCCGATAGTTCATCCACACCCTCAATAACCGCAATTTTGCCTTCGGTTTTAATTTTCGTGCCTAATCGGTTTAATTCATCTATATAACGAAATCTGTTTTCGAATATATTTTCAACAAAAACCGAAGTTCCGTGAGCCTTTGATAACATCGCTATTATAAGCGGACCTGCATCTGTTGGGAAAGCAGGATAAACCAAACTCCTCACAGTTGGAACCCTCTTTAGAATACGCGGCGCGGTAAGTTTTAAAGTTTTGCCCGAAATTTCAATATTGCAACCGCTTTCTCTGAATACCGATAAAATCGCCACCATGTGAGATGGCATTATTGAATTAATAGTTATATTTCCACCAGTCATTGCAGCACTTGCCATATAAGTTGCCGCAACAATACGGTCAGGTATTATCGAGTGTTCTGTACCCTCAAGCCTTTTCACTCCATGAATGTAAACGGTATCAGAACCGCAACCGTAAATACGCGCGCCCGAACTATTTAAAAAATCTGCCAAATCACTGATTTCAGGTTCTTTTGCAGCATTATGTATCACGGTCAGGCCATTGGCTGTTGCCGCAGCTAATATAATATTTTCTGTTGCACCCACACTTGGAAAACTTAAATGTATTTCAGCACCCTGCACACCGTTTTCGGCTTCACAATGCAAAAATCCGTGTTGTTCTTTAATTTTAACGCCCATCTGCCGCAGTGCAGAGAGATGCAAATCAATAGGTCTGGGACCTAACTCACAACCACCCGGGCTACTGATTACCGCCTTCCCCGTCCTGCCGATAATTGCACCTAGAAATACAACTGAAGAGCGCATTTCGCGCATTAAATCCTCGGGTATACTGTAATTGCACATATCAGAACTGTTTACAGTAACACTGTTACCGGACCTTACACACTTGCAACCAAGTTCAGTTAATATTTTAATTGAGGTATCAACATCAGAAAGATTCGGGCAATTATGTACTGTGCAATCCCCACCACAAATAACGGTCGCGGCAAGCACGGGCAACACACTATTTTTAGCACCTTGAATATCAATTTCTCCCGAAATTTTTCTAGCACCGTTAATTATAATTTCCGACATTTATTGCACCCTCTCACAGCAAACTGAATTCACAGTTCATACTATGCAAAAATGCAATTTATGTCACCCTTTTGTATATAAACTCATCAAATTTTGATATATTCGCTCATTCGCATCAATAATTGCCGATTCGCGAGCCGCCACAGCCATCTTGTTGAGTTCTAATTCATTATTTATAAGTGAACTTACAGTTTTAATAAGATTTTCACCTGTAAGGTCTTTTTCTTCAATAATTTCTGCAGCTCCTACACGCTTTAAAGTCATAGCGTTATGGAACTGGTGATTTTCTGCCACATATGGTGACGGAATCAATACAGAAGGTTTACCGCAAGCCTGCAATTCACCCAAAGTAATAGCACCTGCACGGCATATAACCAAATCTGCTGCTGCCATACACAAATCCATATCATTTATATATTCGCGCACATCTATTAAATCCGAAAGTTTTGTGTCCTTTAAAGCTGCTTTCATAGCATTATAACCCGATTTACCGGTTGCGTGAATATGATAAAAATTATTTGTTCCGTTATGCCATTTAATAAGTTCGGTTACCGATTCATTAATTCGGCGGGCACCCAAGGAGCCACCAAACGATAAAATAAGAGGTCTGTTATCTAAACCCAAACGTTTTCTGGCATCTTCGCGAGTAATATTTAAAAGTTCACTTCTTATAGGATTTCCCGTAATAACCGCTTTTTTATTAAGCTTTAAATGCTTTTCAGCATCCTTCATTGCAAGCATAACAACATCTGCGCCCTTTGTAAGCATTTTAGTTGTAACGCCGGGGAAAGCATTTTGCTCATGAATTGCGGTTTTAATACCTAATTTCTGCGCTTGCTTTAAAACAGGTCCGCTAACATATCCGCCCGTACCCATTACAATATCAGGTTTTAATTCCTTTAAAAGTTTTTTTGAACGGGTTGACGCGGAAATTGCTTTTTTTACCGCATTAGCGTTATACACAAGATTAGAGGGGGTTATTTTTCTTCTGAAACCCGCAACCTCTATTGTATAAAAATCGTACCCTTTTTCGGGAACAAGTTTTGATTCCAATTTATCCGCCGTTCCGATGTAACTGATTTTAGCATCGGGATGGCGTTCTTTAATGTAGCCTGCAACTGCAAGTGCAGGATTTATGTGTCCTGCTGTTCCACCGCCTGCAAAAAGAATATGCATAACGATTCTCCAATCTTTAAGATTTCTCGATATTTGCCCCTCGCGAGACAGATAACACAATTCCCATTTCCGCAAGTAGAATTATAAGTGATGTACCGCCATAACTAAAAAACGGAAGACCGATTCCGGTATTGGGGATTGTATTGGTAACTACCCATATATTGAGCATTGCTTGAAGACCTACTTGGAAAGTAAGTCCCAAAGCCAAAAGTGAGCCAAATTTATCGGGCGCGTGCATAGCAATTGTGAAACCGCGCCACATAAGCAAACAGAATAAAATTATAATTACAAGCGCGCCGATAAGACCCAACTCTTCACAAACAATGGAAAATATAAAATCATTATGAGGCTCCGGTACCCAAAGATATTTTTGTCGTGATTGACCTATTCCCCTACCTAAAATACCTCCTGAGCCAATAGCCAATAAGGATTGTATGGTCTGAAAACCTTTGCCGGTGGGATCCGCCCAGGGATCTAACCAGTATTTAATACGATCAGAACCGTAACTAATCGCACCTGTAAGAATTATCATAACAACGCCAAATATACCCGATAGAGCACCAATTATAATATATTTCTTTGGAAGACCGCCAACAATAAGAAGCACAACACCAATACAAAGTACTAAAACAGTAGCGGAAATGTGGGGCTCTGCTATTATCAAAACACAGGTCACACCAAGAATAGCAAGCAAGAAAGCAATAAAACTGAACTTTTTAACATTTTTATAATTTCCTGCAATCAATGTGGAGAAAAGCAAAATAATTGCAAATTTTGCAATTTCGGAAGGTTGAAAGTTAATAGGGCCTATTACTAACCAACGCTTAACATCCATTCCTTTTACCATTGGCGGCAATATTAAAAGGATTATAAGCATTGCCATTGATACAAAATAGATAACCCAAGCAAATTTGCGCCAGAAGTGATAGTCAATTCTTGACAAAGCGAACATAACACCAACACCTACTGCACCCAAAAGTGCCTGGCGGATTATGAACTTATAACTGTTAGAGTAATATTCAAGTGAATAGGCGTAACTTGCAGAAAAAAGCATAACAAGACCTATTGTTAAAAGAATCAGCACGAATGAAAGGAATGTTATATCCATTTTGCCGCGGTTTGTTCTTTTTTCTCGCTTTAATCTACTTGCGCCCACTTAAAATCTTCCTCCGTTCAGAATTTTAGAATTATTGGTAAAAGAGCTATGATACAGCCAATAAAAGTAATAACAGAAAAAACAAATACTATTTTCTGTTCTGACCAACCGCACATCTCAAAATGATGATGGAGCGGAGCCATTTTGAAAAATCTTTTTTTAGTCTTTTTATAGTAAGCCACCTGAATAATATCAGAAAGTGCCTCAAATAAATAAGTACAACCTGCAAATATAAGTAAAATCGGTCTTCCAATTCCAAAAGAAAGAGCAACAACCATGCCACCCAAGAACATTGAACCGGTATCTCCCATAAACACCTTGGCAGGTTTTGCATTCCAACAAATAAAACCTGCACATGCGCCTGCCAGAGCAGCAGCTAGCATATTGTTAGGCAATGTCATTGTACCAATCAAAGCGGAAGCCAGCATAAATGCACAAGCCACCACTAATGTAACACTTGAAGCTAAACCGTCTATTCCGTCTGTTAGATTTACCGCATTTGTAAAACCGTAAATAAACACAAGTGCTATTGGCCAGAAAATCAAACCGATTCCACTTGAAATATCAACCTCGCCAACAAAAGGAATATTGGTGTAACTCATTCCGCCAAACCATAATGTTAAAAGATAAGCCGCAGCTACAAGCAACTGTAAAAAGGTTTTCTGTTTTGCTGAAAGACCCAAATTTCTCTTTTTAACAACCTTGATATAGTCATCAATAAAACCGATAGCACTCATTAAAAGAGCCAAACCAATACCCGCAAGAAAGGTTACCACACACTGTTTATTTTCTAATTGCAACGCAACTCTGTTATCAGAAAGTGTGGCATACGCGAAGGCAACACAAATCGCCATAATAAGGCCTGCTACCATCATAACACCACCCATTGTGGGAGTACCTTGTTTTTCTTTGTGCCATTTTGGTCCTATATCAAGTATAGTTTGCCCAAATTTAAGTTTTCTTAAATACGGAATTACAATATAACCCGAACCGGCAGTTACCAAAAAAGCTACCGCAGCCGCTATAATTGCAGTTAAATCTTTCATTTTTTATTCCCTCTCAATTCAGGTTGAGTGCTTCGGCAATTACCTCACGCTCATCAAGATGTATTTTACCGGTAGAAAGAATCTGATAAGTTTCGTGACCCTTACCGGCTAATACTATTATATCATCTCTTACGGCAGTTTCAAGTGCATATTTAATAGCATCAATACGATTTTCAATCACCTTATAAGGTGTTCTGGTGCCTTCCATACCAACAAGAATATCATCTATAATCTCACTTGGATTTTCACTACGTGGATTATCACTTGTAACTATTACAAAATCTGCATATCTTGCCGCAATACTTCCCATTATAGGTCGTTTGGTTTTATCTCTGTCACCACCACAACCGAATAATACAGTCAAGCGGTTATGCTCACATTCTTCAAAAGTAGTTAAAATATTTTTAAGTCCGTCGGGAGTGTGAGCATAATCTATGATTACTGTGTAATCTGTGTTAGTGGGCACAACTTCTGCCCTACCTTTAACACCTTGCAACTCGTTAAGTGCATTAACAGTGTTGGTTATATCAATTCCCAATTCTGAAGCACAGCAAACGGCAGCCAAAGAATTGTAAACTGTGAATTTTCCACCTGTATTAACCTTAATATGAGTAAGTTGAGTATCGCTCACAAATTCATAATCAACGCAGGTAGGTTTGTATTTTATAGCCTTTGCGCTATAGGTCGAGTTATTACCTGCCGAATATGTCACAACCTTGCAATCAATTCCCGCTGCAATCTTGGATGAATATTCGTCATCACTGTTTATTATCGCAACCTTACACATTTTAAAAAGTTTTTTCTTGGCTTCAAGATAATTTTCCATTGTAATGTGATAATCAAGGTGGTCTTGTGTAAGATTTGTAAATATAGCAGTTTCAAACGAAAGATTATATACTCTGCATTGCTCGAGCGCGTGTGAGGAAACCTCCATCACTGCATAACCGCAACCCGCTTTCACCATATCAGCAAATAATGAATTTAGTTCATAGGCATCAGGAGTGGTATTTTTAGCCTCAATAACGGTATCACATATCATATTCTGAATAGTACCGATAAGACCTACTTTTTCACCTGCTTCTTCTAAAATTTTCTTAATCATATATGTTACAGAAGTTTTTCCGTTAGTACCCGTAACACCTATTAATTTAAGTTTATCCGCAGGGCGCGAAAACCAATTAGCACATATTTCTGAATATGCCGCATGAGTATCTTCAACTATTATTTGATTTTTTATCCCCAAATCGCGTTCTGCAATTATTACAGCAGCTCCGTTTTCTATTGCTTTTGCGGCAAAGCTATGACCATCAGATAAAGCGCCTTTGATGCAAACAAAGATAAATCCGCTCTTCACTGCACGCGAATCGCAGGTTACGCCTGATATTTCAATTTCAGCAAAATTCCCATTGTTTAAAATCAAATCTTTAAGTTTCATTTTTTCTCCTTTTTAAATGCTAATCAACCGCAGTATCATCCATAAAAGAGACCGTGACTATCGTTCCTGCTTCAACCTTTTGTCCCGGTTCAATGCTTTGTTTATAAGATTTAAGTCCCGACGAGGTTATATTACCGGAAAATTCAATATTTATTCCCGCCTTCGCCGCGACTCGGTTAACCTCGGTAGCGGTAAGACCGATTAAATTCGGCACTTCAACGGTTTTACCCTCTGTGCCTTCAGTATAGAGAATAACAAGACCTCCCGAAAGCACCTGATTACCCGCCTCTGGCAACTGTCTTACAACCTTATCACCCGTACCGATAATTTCACATTCCAATTTAGAAGCGCCCAATTTATTCTTGGCTTCTTCAACAGTAATATCTGTAACCTCGGGAACACTTACTGTGAGTTTTGAAATTTCTTCTTCGGAATAACTTGCTTCATAACCTAAGTAAGGTAAAACATCAGTCATAATTTTTGCATTTGTGGGCGCAGAAATTATACCGCCGTAATACTTATCACCCTTTGGTTCATCAAGCATTACAAGAACTGCAATTTCGGGGTCATCGATAGGTGCCACGGTAATACAAGATCCTATATATAAATAATTATCACCTGTAGCTTGAATTTTAGACACCTTTTGTGAAGTACCTGTTTTTGCACCAATATCATAGCCTGCAACCAGTGAGTTTTTAGCGCCATTTTCTGCCACAAACTGCATTAAGGAACGCATTGTATCAGATGTGGTTTTGGAAATTACCTGTCGCTTATAACCGGTATCTCCAACCTTTACAACCTTTCCGTTTTCATCAAGCATTTTTTCGAGCAAGTGAGGTTGAACTAGATATCCACCGTTTACGCAAGCCGAAACTGCGGCAAGCATCTGCACGGGTGTAACATTAAATGTCTGACCGAATGAGCTTGAAGAAAGCTCAACGGGTCCCATATTTTCTTCTTTATGATATTTTGAATTAGCCTCACCCGGCAAATCAATACCCGTTTTTTCTGTAAAACCAAAAGCCTTAAAATATTTGGAAAATGTGCTTACGCCAATTTGCTGACCGATAGTAATAAACGCAGGGTTGCAGGAATTAGAAACCGCCATTTCCAATGATTGTGAACCGTGACCGCCCTGCTTATGACAGTGATAATTCTGTCCCGCTACGGTAGAGGTTCCGTTACAGAAAAATGTGCTGTTTTTATTTATAAGATTTTCTTCTATCGCCGCAGCAGCAGTTACAAGTTTAAATACCGAACCCGGCTCATAAGTATCAGAAACCGCTTTATTACGCCATTGACGGTTCATAAGCTCCGTTGTATAGCTTTTCTTCTCTTCATCAGTTTGCAGGGCTTCTATCAGCTTTTGGTCCTCTTCAGACAAGGTGAAAGGCTCATTGGGATTAAAGTCGCCCTTTACCGCCATAGCAAGTATTGCGCCGGTTTTAACATTCATAACAACCGCCGCACCGCGTTCTGCTATCTCAAATTCTTCAATAGCGGCATCAAGATATTTTTCGGCGGTGTACTGGATATAAGTATCTAATGTAAGCACAAGTGACTTACCCTTAATAGCACCCTCTACCCTCTCGTAAGTGAGGGGCATATCAGTTCCTGCGGCATTTTTTGCCGCCACAACACGGCCCGCAATACCCGTGAGTTCATTGTCGTAATATTTTTCAATGCCGCCAAGTCCTTGGTCATCAGTTCCCACAAACCCGAGAACTACTGAAGCCAAACTATCATTCGGATAGTATCGCTTCGTGGTTTCATCAAGACCAACATATCTTACCAACTCTAAATCCTCATATCTTTCATCAGCCAAGAACTCGCGAATTTTATCTGCAACTGTTTTTTCAATCTTTTTCTTAACAATTACATAATACGAATCTTTACCGGTGTAACCATAAACTGTATCATATTCAATTTCAAGTATCTGTGATAGATTTTCAGCGATTATTCTTCTGACATTTTCCTTTTCGGCATCATCTTTCAGTTTGTTTATACCGTTAGGAGTTATATAAACCGTCCAAGCAGTGGTACTTCGTGCCAAAGTTTGCATATTTCGATCATATATATCCCCTCTGGGAGCGGTTATAAGGCTATCGTAAAGTTGTTGCTCAGAGGCTTCGCTTTGATATTTTTCACCATCAATAATCATTATGTTAATAAGACTATAACTTGAAACAAGAGAGAAAGTAAGTGTGATTATAAGCATCACAGTTAACATTCTTGTTCTCATTTGTTTGCTTGGTTTCAATGCCATAACTAACAACTCCCTTCATTTTTCCGTATTTTTACACACTTCTCAAAATACCCGAATACGAGAGTTGATAAATCAACTCTCGTAAGCCTATAAATTATTATATTATTATTGTTTTAGTTTATATTACTATTCACTAACAAAATCACCGTTAGAAGTGACCGCCGCATTTTCATCATTAACTCTTATATATGTCACATTTTCCTTTTCGGGTTTTTTCATACCAAGTTGTGTTGCTTCAAGTTCAAGATTAGCAAAAGAAATTCTTCTCTGCATTTCAACTTCAAGACTGGTCTTTTCACTATCAAGTTCAGAAATAGCCGCCTTAATATCATTAATTTCAGAATTCACTTCATTTATTTCAAGGCGTAATGCAATGTTTCCGCAGAAACCCGCAAGAATAATCATTGCACACATAATAAGAGTAACCGGTGCAGAAAGTCTTTTAGTAGCAACTTTGCGCGTGTTCTGTTTTTTAGAACTACTTGGCATTACAACAATATTATCACGCGGCTTTGTTTTAGGCGCTTCCTTTGGCATAAACATTTCAAAATCGTATGCCAGGCTGTCGTTATAATACTTTAAATTATCCATTGCCTACTCTCCATCTTTTTTAATTCTTAATTATTACCCTAAGTTTTGCGCTTCGGCTTCTTTGATTGATTTTTAATTCCTCTTCTGAAGGTTCAATCGGTTTTTTTGTTAAAAGTCTGCCTCTTGGAGTTTTCCCACAAACACAAATTGGAAAATCAGGTGGGCAGGTGCAACCCGTACAATAATCTTTAAATCTTTGTTTTACCATTCTATCTTCAAGTGAATGGAAGGTTATAATTGCTAAAACGCCGTCTTTTTTAAGCAAATCAAAGCAATCGTCAAGTGCCTTTTCCAAAGCATCAAGTTCGCCATTCACCGCAATTCTAAGAGCCTGAAAACATTTTCTTGCGGGGTGACCGTCTCGCCTTGCCGCTGCCGGCACAGCATTTGCTATTATTTCTGCAAGTTCTAATGTAGTTTCAATTTTTTTAAGTTTTCGCGAATTTGCTATTTTAACCGCAATCTTCATCGCGAATTTTTCTTCACCAAAACGTCTGAAAATGTCTGCAAGTTCAAACTCGCTGAAAGTATTTACTATATCCCCTGCCGATATGCCGCTTTTACTCATTCGCATATCAAGCGGTGCTTCCTTATGATAAGAAAATCCACGCTCTGCAGTGTCCAGTTGATAAGAAGAAACTCCCAAGTCAAGTAAGATTCCATCCACCGAATCTATCCCCATAGAGCCAAGAACATTTTTCATCTCGCTAAAATTACTGTTTATAACCTCCGCAGGATAATCATTCAATCTCTCGGTTGCAATTTTAACAGCATCAGGGTCGCGATCAAACGCATAAAGTTTTCCGCCGTTTATACGTTTTGCTATTTCCGACGAATGTCCCGCACCGCCGGCAGTTCCGTCAACATAAATACCGTCAGGCTTTATATTCAGTGACTCTATACTTTCCTCAAGCATTACCGAAATGTGTTTAAAAATCATAATTATCAGCCAAAGCCTCCATCACAGAGGATACATACTCGAGCGTATTGCTCTCATTTTCCTTAGCCCAAAGCTTGCTATCCCATATTTCGAGATTAGTATCCATACCAACGATATGAACCTCTTCGCCAAGCCCTGCATACTCCCTGAGTGACGGAGGAACTAAAATTCTGCCCTGAGTATCAAATTCAACATTAAATGCACCGTCATACAAAAAACGCTTTACCGCACTCGACTTAGTACTTGGAAGAGTGCCTATTTTTTTAACAAATTCAGCCCATTGCTCCTTTGAATAAACGCAAAGGCAATTCTTGTTTGCAAGCACATAACGGCAGATTATAAAGCTATCCCCTAATTCTTCTCGGAAAGCAGACGGAATGAAAACCCTGCCCTTTTTATCAATTTTATGGTCGAAGCCACCAAAAAGCACGATTTTCACCTCCTAACCCACCACTTTAATGCACTTTTATGGTTTTTTGAGCCACTTTGCACCACT
>JAZTXU010000012.1:0-1734 GCA_045636565.1 Acutalibacteraceae bacterium | reverse complement strand
AGCCTACGCACGTGTATCTTCTAAAAACCAAGAAAGGTATGGAAACGGTTTGGAAACTCAAATTGCCGAACTCAAAGCAGCAGGTGCAGAAAAAATCTACACTGACGCATTCACGGGTGCTAAAAGTTCCCGACCTAATTTCGATAAACTATTAGCAGATTTAGAACCGAACGACACCTTAATGGTTACAAAGTTGGACAGGTTTGCTCGTTCTATCACACAGGGCAATGAAATTATTTCTCAACTCATCGACAAAGGTGTTAGGGTTCATATTTTGAATATGGGGTTGTTAGATTCGTCCCCGACAAATTCTTTGTTACGAAATATCGTCCTCGCTTTTTCGGAATTCGAGCGTCAACTCATATTGGAAAGAACCAGTTCTGGCAAAATGTATGCCCGTGAGAATAATCCCAACTATAAAGAAGGTCGTCCACGAGTATATTCAGACGAGCAAATCAATTTAGCGTTGTCTTTATTGGAAAACAATTCATACAGACAGGTCGAAAAAATGACTGGTATCTCAAAAACTACTATTTTACGAGCACGGCGAAACAGAAATATATGCCCATAAGTTTTGAAACGGTTTTTTAATCGTTTATCTGAAAGTTAGGAAACGTGTATGTAACTTTTGAGTTTTAGAACAAGGAGAAATTATGAAATTCATAAAAATCATTAGCATCTTCGCATTAATTGCTATTATTGCACTCTCTGTTGTCATAACAAAGCAACAAAGCACCTCTGGATGCAGCATCACGACGAAATGCTCGCCAGAAGCCCGTGAATTAATCATAAACAAGTTTGGAGATGTAAATAGCATAGAAGAACTATTAATGGACATAGATGCATTTATTTGCACGAGAACATACATCCCAAAGCAGTATTATGATTTTATTCAGACATTTGATTTGGACGATTTTATTAAAAATGGATATAATGGCCTCTGTTTTGATTTTGCTAATTTTGCATCAATTGTATCTAGGGAAATTAGCAAAATAAAGGGCTGGGATGTAACTCCATTAGTTGCCGAAGCAAAAAGCACGGTTGGCGATGTGGCTCATGCATTCAATTTCATTATTGTTGGCGACAAAACTTATTTTTTAGATACTACAAGCGATAATACTCGATGTAAAAACGGCAAGTCTGCCATCGGATATGTTGATATCGGTTCAATGAGCAAAGAAGAATATGCTTTGAAGTATCTCAACTACGAAATATTTCAATACCATTAAGAAGGAGGAAGTTATGAGTGCATTAATCACCTCGTTTCTTATCGTAATGTCAAATCTATATTTTTTAAGCACCCAAAAGGCTGACATATACCTTTGGATTATTTTAGTGTCTATGTTTTGCTTCGTTTCCTGTGCCTGCACGATGGATAAACCATCGCAACCGACGACAGCATTTATTAATTCAATCGTATTAAGTGCCGTAATGGGAATTTTGATTAGTAGCCACATAACCTACGGAAACCAAGTCCTCGATTATCTTCTCTTGATAGGCGAAGTTTCTGTCCTATTGCTTTTGAGTGTTTTTAATATTTTCCAGACACACGAAGCAATAACAGAATACTGAAATAAAAAAGAAGCACCTTCCTTTGCACAAGTCCAGTAAAAACGGACAATAGAAAAAAACAGCCTCCTATGGTAGAATTAAAACAACTACCATAGGAGGTTTTATTATGCAAAGGAAATATACATATATCAAGGATTTTGAAAAAGAGTTAATCGAATATAT
>JAZTXU010000011.1:0-12537 GCA_045636565.1 Acutalibacteraceae bacterium | reverse complement strand
ATTGCATATTCGTAGCCTGCAAGGTCGGTAGGAATATGGCTTGAAAGTGAGGTCGAATTGTATTTATTTTTTGTGAAAATTATTTCGCCCGAAGCATTCTGAACCTTTGCATATTCAGCATCAAAGCTTACAGAAGTGCCGACAGCCTTAATCTCATTTCCGTTTGCCGGAATTGTAATAAGTTCACCGCCGGTAGCTTTGCTGTTAACACCGTCAGCCTTAAACCAGTTAACTGTGTTGGGAAGCTTTAAGGGTTTGCCTGTGTAGGATGCCGCCCAACCGTTAGTACCCCAAGTACGTGTTCTGTCGGCATAATGGTTTTGAGGACGCCATAAGCAACCCGAGAAATAGTAAGTGTTTTTGGTTTCTTCGAAGAATTTGCAGAGATTTACAATACCTTGATCTGTAGAACTAGCAGGCTCATTTTCAATCTCGTTAAGGAAAACACAAATATTTAATGAATTTGAAGCACTCTTAATCCAATTTGCATAACCTGAATAGCTTCCGTTAGAATCAAACTGGTCATGAGAAACATGGGAACTAAAAACTACATTGTCGCCTAATTGATTAACTAAATCTTTTGTCCAGAAGGAAGAGATATTATAACCCCAACCTGCGTTATCATCACTTACCATTAAGATACGGGTAGGGTCAATTTTGCGAAGCTCTTTTACGGTATCAATAAAGAAGTTGCGAAGAGTATCTCTCCAACCAACACCGTTAGTACCTGTGGGAACACCAATACTCGGTTCGTTCCAGATTTCAACGTTTGCTATCATAGGCTCATTTTTATAATAGTTAGTGAGTCGCTTTAAGATAGGTATATAGTTTGCTCTGATGTATTTATCAACCTTGTCAGCAGGCAATTTTTTAGCATCGTCGATACCGACAATACTAACTATGTGAAAGTCAAGACCAACGTACATACCTTCACCGATTATAGCTTTAACATCAGGATCAACGTTCTTAGTAATCCAAGCGTCGATTTCTGCGTCTGTAAGCTTTACTGGGTCGTTAATAGTTTTACCGATAATGTCTTGAATCCTGATTGCAAGACGCATATAGTTCATACCTAAATCTGAATAATGTCTAGCCAGTGTGTTTACATTACCGCCCATTTTAAATTCCTCTTCAGTGGCATGACCTTGGCAACGCGCCATACCAAAGAGTCTTACCGGGTTACCGTTTTGGTCAACATGGTAACGGGCTCCTGTAGTGTTAGAGCTTAGCTTCAATCTCTTAGAGGAGTTATCCGCCGCAGATGCCACAACAGTAGCAGTGGGGAATAGCACTCCCAATACTGATGCAAAGGACATACAGTACACGAGAATGGCTAAGACCAAGCTTAGAATTCGTTTCATAATGAAAACCTCCGAAAAAAGTTATAATATCATTATGATGTAATTATACTCCATACATCTCCACTTAACATCACAATATAGATAAATATAACATATTTAGCTAAACGTGTCAAACATTTTTAGGCAAATAATCCAAAATTTAGAATAGATTTAGTTGCAAAAAACTGAGCTTTAAGAATTATCATATTTTGAAACAAAAATAAGCCCTGCATTCGCTTGGAATACAGGGCTTATAGATAAAAAGGATACTGTTTAATTTAAGAAATTGCTAAAACCTTCTCATAAAGAATAACGTAATCGCAAATGTCAATTACACCGTCGCCGTTAACATCGCCTGCGTTCTTATTTGCAACTGTAACATCTGTTGCAAATAACAACTTCTTAATGATGATAATGTCTGCAGCAGTAATATTTTCGTCACAGTCAAGATCTGCCTTGTCATATTCAAACGGTAAAAGTTCAACGTTTGAAATGGCTACAAATTTATTAGAGAATTTTGAAGCATTAGCATCGTGAGTTATCATAATATTTAACGCTGTAATCACATCACCTTCTTTGTAATTACCACTGATAGGCAGTGTGAGGGTTACGCGCTTACCTTGTGATAAGGCTTCCTTGTTAGCATCAAATGCGGCAAATAAATTGCCCTGTGTAACACCAACACCGCTAACACCGTTACCTGTGAAATAAATACCCAGGTCATTACCACCATAGCTGAAGCTTCCGCCACCTGCGGTTTCACGACTGCCAAGGGTCATAAACGGACGAAGTTCTTCATAGTCGGGAATACGAATATCAAATTTAATTCTTCGAGTCTCAGAGGTGAGTGTAACCGGCTCGGTTGTTTTAACAGTAAGCTGTGGCCACCAAGTACTGCCCGTAAACTTGTATTTCGGTCCATCACTCAAAATGTTATTCTCGGTTTTGAGAATGAACTCAAAATTCGAAATTGAAACTGATTTGCCACTGAAACTTGCAGCATTAGAACCGTGAGTTATCATAAATTTAACTGCAGTGATAATATCGTCATCTTCAAAAGTTCCTGTTATAGGAAGAGAAAGGGTAACGGTTTCGCCTGCGCTAAGTGCGGTAGCGTTATCATCAAATGCGGCAAATAAATTTCCTTGCGTAACGCCGATGTATGAAGTTCCTTCAAAATAGATACCTAAATCTGTAGGTCCGTAGCCGAAAGAACCGCCGTTTGCGTTTTCGCGGCTACCCCAACTCATAAGAGGACGAAGGGTCGCATAATCGGGCATCTTAATATCAAACCGAACCTTGTAAATATCGGAATTAACCGCATACGGTTCGTTGGTGCTTATGGTAAGCTGAGGATAGAAATCACTTCCGGAGAATTTAAAGTCAGGTCCGTCGCTGATAACTTCAGAATGATCGGGGGTTATAAAGCTGAAGTTTGAAATGGAAACAGCTTTACCTGCGAATGTGCTTGCCTTAGAATCGTGAGCTACCATCATTCTGATGTCGGTAATCGTAGCATTCTCACCGAGAGTACCTTTTAAAGGTAGAGTGAGTGTGACAAGCTTACCAGCTGATAAATCTGTGCTGTTAGCATCAAAGGCGGCAAATAGGTCGCTTTGAGTTATACCTACACCCGAAACACCGGTTCCGCCAAAATAAATACCAAGGTCGTTACCGCCGTAGCTGAATGAACCTCCGCCTAAGGTGGAACGGCTACCCCAGCTCATAAGAGGACGAAGTGTATTATAATCGGGAATTTTAATTTCAAACTGAACCTTTAAGGTGTCTGCCGGAACCTTGAATTCTTCAGTTGTTTTAACAGTAAGCTGAGGATCCCAGTAGTTTCCGCTGAAAGTAAAGTTGGGTTCACCTTGAAGTTTGAAGGAGGGGATTACCGCTTCAGGAGCTGTTGAAACTCTTTCTGGTTGAGATCCGGTGTTAGAAATGAATTCTATATCAGAAAGGCTAATTTCAATGTCTTTAAGACCGGTAGCAGCATTGCCGTTACTGAGCATAAGATTTATACCTGTAATTGAACCGTCATTAGAGAAGCTTCCGCTTAAAGGTAATGTTAAATAGAGTGTTTCACCTGCTTCGAATTCTTCCTGATACTGATTGAAGACATCAAATAACTCGGCTTGGGTAACACCAACACCTTCAACATTTGTACCATTGAAATAAAGAGCTAAATCCTTGGTTGCATCGTAGCTGAATGAGCCGCCGCCAACGGTTGAACCACTGCCTACTTTAGCAGCGTCTCTAAGCTTAACGATATCAGGAATCTTTAAGCTGAATTTCACATAATTGAAGTCTTTTGAGGTTAAAAGAGTGTTTGTTGAGTCTACAGTAAGCTGAGGCTTAGTCATATTGCCGTTAAGTGAGTAATCGGAATTGCCGGTTAAGAAAAGGGTACTATCTACAAACTCAATGTTTGAAACAGATATAGATTTACCGCCAAAGGCAGTAGCCTTATCTCCATGGGCAAACATAAACTGAATACTTTCAACCACACTGCCATCAACGAATTTTCCGCTTATGGGGAAGATAATTGTAGCAGTTTTACCAAGACTTAAATTGGATTTATGCTCATTAAGTGCGTTTATAAAATCAGTTTTTGTTACACCGATACCCTCAATACCCTGACCGATAAAATAGATACCTAAATCGGATTCGGGGTGATAAGTAAATGATCCGCCGCCGAGTGAGGAACTACTGCCCCAAGAAAGTTTATCAGCAAGTGTTGCATAATCGGGAAGGGTAATATCCATCTTTATGGCTGAGAAATCACGGCTTACAGCAATTCTTTCTGCAGCACCAATAGCAAGCTGAGGAGTCCATTGTGAACCCTTCAGTGTATAGGTGGGTCCAACATAAGTTTTTACGGTTTTAACATTATATAAGCTACCACTTGAGGATGAAACCTTCTGAGCATAAGCGGCGGTAGCGAAATCAATTGTGTAGAAATAAATTTCGGCTGCTGCTGCGGGTTTCATAGAAAGAACGCGGTAACAACTATCCAATTTCTTGGAAAGAGGGAGAACTAATGTTACAAGCTCGCCGGCATTTGCCCTTTCAGCATTAGCCTGAAGAGCGGATTTATAATTTGCAAATGACACAGTGGCTCCACCATCAACTGTGATGAAAGCATTATTAGAAGTAGCATTAAGAGCCTTTTGGGCATCTGCCTGGCTTGCAAATTTAAGTTTAACAATTACATATTCATAGCCTGCAAGGTCAGTAGGAGTATGGCTTGCAAGAGCGGTTGAATTATATTTATTTTTTGTGAAGATTATTTCACCCGAAGCATTCTGAACCTTTGCATATTCAGCATCAAAGCTTACAGAGGTGCCGGCAACCTTAACCTCATTTCCGTTTGCAGGAATTGTAATAAGCTCACCGCCGGTAGCCTTGCTGTTAGCACCATCAGCCTTAAACCAGTTAACTGTGTTGGGAAGCTTTAAGGGTTTGCCTGTGTAGGATGCCGCCCAGCCGTTAGTACCCCAAATACGTGTTCTATCGGCATAATGGCTTTGAGGACGCCATAAGCAGCCTGCAAAATGATATGTGCTTTTATTCTCTTCAAAGAATTTGCATAGATTTATAATACTTTGATCTGTAGAAGTGCCGGGTTCGTTTTCAATTTCGTTAAGGAAAATACATATATTGTTTGAGTTTGCAACAGCTTTTATAAAATTGTTTCCAAAGTGGCTGTAATCGTGATTAGAACCAGCATCAAACTGGTCATGGCATACGTGTGAGCTAAAAACAATATTGTTGCCTAATTGATTGATTAAATCCTTAGTCCAGAAGGAGTTAATATTCCAACCCCAACCTGCGTTATCGTCACTCACCATAATAATACGGGTAGAGTCGATTTTACGAAGTTCTTTTACAGTGTCCAAAAAGAAATTACGAAGAGTATCTCTCCAACCAACACCGTTAGTACCTGTGGGAACACCAATACTCGGTTCGTTCCAAATTTCAACATTTGCTATCATAGGCTCATTTTTATAATAGTTAGTGAGTCGCTTTAAGATAGGTAAATAGTTTGCTCTGACATATTTGTCAACCTTGTCAGCAGGTAATTTTTTAGCATCGTCGACACCGGTGATACTAATCTGATGCAAGTCGAGACCAACATACATACCTTCGCCAATAATAGCTTTAACATCAGGGTCAACGCTCGTTTTAATCCAAGCATCAATCTCTGCGTCGGTAGTGAGCTGCAGCGGATCGTTAATGGTTTTACCGATAATACCTCTAACATTGATTGCAAGACGCATATAGTTCATACCTAAATCCGCATAATGCCTTGCCAATGTGTTCACTTCACCGCCGATTCTTAATTCCTCTTCGGTGGCATGGCCTTGGCAACGTGCCATACCAAAAAGGTTTACCGGATTACCGTTTTGGTCAACGTGGTAACGCGCTCCTGTGGTGTTTGAACTAAGCTTTAGCCTTTTAGAAGCATTGTCGGTTGTTGCCGCAGAAGCAACAACAGTTGCAGTGGGGAATAATGCTCCCAATACTGATGTTATTGACATACAGTATACGAGAATGGCTAAAACCAAACTCAAAATTCGTTTCATAAAAAAACCTCCCAAAAAATGTTCTGACATAACTATGATGTAACAATAATCTCCACATCTGCTATTAACATCATAATACAGCTAAATATACCATATTTTGTACACGAAGTCAAATATATTTTAATAAAATTGCTGAAAATATAGTAATTATAAATATAATATATAACAAGACCCTTTTAGGCTTCAAGTCCCGCCTAAATAAAAGAAAAATCAGCCCTAACCAAATGGTTAGAACTGATTTTTGGTTTAAGTGTTCATAACTAACCTCAAACGCGAGGCAGATAACCACAAAAAAAGAAGTGCCTTAACTACGCGGATTGCGTGTCGAGGCACTCGACTGGTCTGAGTGGCGGGACGCGACTTTGCTTTGCAAATTCGCCCTGCTTGACGACCGTCGCTTTGCGACAGTACCCGTCTGCGCACCTTTTTGCTAAAAAACAGTCTCCCAGACTGTTTTTCTTAACGCAAAAACCCTCTTATGGTTCAAGTCCCGCCAATGTAAAAAAGAAAAAGTCAAACCCAACCTAAAGGTTGAATTTGACTTTTTGGTCTGAGTGGCGGGACTTGAACCCACGGCCTCTACCACCCCAAGGTAGCGCGCTACCAATCTGCGCCACACCCAGATACAAATAAAATAAAACTAAAATCGCACTTTGTGCTACCTGATTACTCCGCGCGCTCCGCTGACTCTTGCGGTGCCCGAAATTTTCAGTGTCTTGGAGCGACACAAAATTTCGACCGCTGCGCCTTTTCGTTCTCGTTTCATCCGCCGCCGGCGGCACTCGAACTCAAAGCTACCAATCTGCGCCACACCCAGATATGTACTTGCGCTTTTTACCGCGCAAATAGTATTATACCATAAAATTTCGATTTGTCAACAAAAAAATTAATGTTTTTGTAAAAAAAATTAGAGCCGATGGTTTTAACCTCATCGGCTCTGAAAATTCAATACCATTAATCAGCAAAGCCTGATTCTACTAAATTCACAAGACCTTCAAGCGCTTCCTTTTCGTCAGAACCGTCAACAATGATTTTGATAGAAGTACCGCCAACAATACCGAGTGAAAGAACACCTAAAAGACTTTTAGCGTTTACTTTTCTCTCATCCTTTTCAACCCAGATAGAACTCTTGAATTCATTTGCTTTCTGGATGAAGAAGGTTGCGGGACGGGCATGAAGACCAGCCTGATTCTGAATTACTACATCTTTAACGCACATTACAAATTCTCCTTACGTTTAAAGTTTTAGAAATGTTTGTTTTAATTTTGGTTCGCAAAGTTTTAATCACTTAAAACCGCTATAATGGTATTATACCACATTTAATGATTTAGTCAATTATTTGTGAAAAAGTTCTAATATTTATCCAACATCTGACTAATTCCATACTCGGAATTTATGCACATTTCCCAAACTTAAATCTCAATATTATTCTTTTTAAGCATTTTTTTATCTTTTTCAGAGATGTTGAATGCTTCAAACATATCAGGTCGTTTGTGTTTTGTGTTCAAAATTGACTGTATCCTTCGCCATTCGTCAATCTTCGCGTGGTTTCCCGAAAGCAAAACCTCGGGCACTTCGCGTTCGTTCCAAACCGCAGGGCGAGTGTATTGCGGATATTCGAGCAATCCTGCAAAATGGCTTTCTTCTTCAAAGCAAATATCGTCTGACAAAACACCCGGTAACATTCTGCAAATAGCATCTGCAACTGTTAGTGCAGGCAATTCGCCGCCCGTAAGCACAAAATCGCCGATTGATAACTCCTCATCAACAATTTCGTCTATAACTCTTTGGTCGATGCCTTCATAATGACCGCAAAGCAAAACCACGCGGTCAAGTTTAGAAAGCTCGATAGCTTTTTGCTGAGTGAATTTCTTTCCCTGAGGCGACATATAAATCAAATGAGGTTTAGGCTCGTCCTCATTATAAAGGCTTTTAAAGCAGTTATAAATAGGGGATGCCGCCATAATCATACCCATTCCGCCGCCATAGGGCATATCGTCAACCTTGTTGTGTTTGTTTCCTGCAAAATCGCGGATATTTGTGCAAACAATTTTCACCTTATCGGCCTTTTGAGCTCTGCCGATAATACTTTCGTTCATAACTGTTTCGCACATTTCGGGGAAAAGGGTTAAAATATCAATCCTCATCATCAAAAATCCCCTTTAAAGGTCTGATTATTACCGATTCATTCTCGGTATCAACACTAACTATAACCTCATCAATGGCAGGAACTAAATATTCTTTATCACCGTTTTTAATATGCCACACATCATTAGCACCGGTTGAAGAAACATCCGAAAGAACGCCCAAAGCGTTTCCTGAATCCGCATCGGTAACGTTGCAACCAATAAGATCATCAATAAAATATCTGTCCTTTGGAAGCTTTACATCCTTGCGGTTGATGTAAATCACCTTATTGCGAAGTGTCTCTGCTTTTTCGATTGAATCAACACCCTTTATCGCCATAATAACAACATTTCCATGGGGTTGAACGGAGGTTACATCCAAGCGTTTTTCACCGTTTGGATCAGTGTAAAAATGTTTGAATTGTTTCAAAAATTCGCCCGAATCGCACCACGGTTGAACACGCACCATGCCCTTAACACCGTGAGTGCCCACAATTTTACCTGTTTCAAGAAATTTCTTTATCATTTTATTAATCCTTACTGAAATCTTCTAAAATAAGACCTTCGTTTTTATCAAGTGCCCAATTAATGTTCCACTCGCTTGTGAATATAAGCAGATTATTGCCCTTGAAATCCTGCACCCACTTGGTGTCAGAAGTAAGGTTAAGCTTCTTCACATCTATATCTTTATTCTTAATCCAACGAATATACTGATAAGAAAGGTCATTTCTTATAACATCAACATTGTATTCGTTTTTAAGGCGGTATTCAAGCACCTCAAATTGAAGCACACCAACAACACCCACAATAACCCTTTCCATACCGGAATTTGGCTCGTGGAAAATCTGAATTGCACCCTCTTGAGCTATCTGCTCAACGCCTTTTACAAACTGCTTTCTTTTGAGAGAATCCTTTTGCTCAATCATTGAGAAATGCTCGGGAGCGAAGGTGGGGATTCCCTCAAATTCAACCTTGCGTTTTGCAGAGCAAACGGTATCTCCGATAGAATAAATACCGGGGTCAAATACGCCTATAATGTCACCTGCATAAGCCTCGTTTACAATCTGCCTTTCGTCCGCCATCATCTGCTGCGGCTGAGAAAGTCTAACAGGCTTGCCTGCTTGAACATGGAAGTAATCCGCGCCGCGCTCGAACTTGCCCGAGCAAATTCTGAAGAATGTAATTCTGTCGCGGTGGTTTTTGTTCATATTAGCTTGAATTTTAAAAGCAAACGCCGAGAAGTTCTCATCAAACGGACTAACCTCCTCATCACCCGAAACTCTTGGGAGGGGAGAGGTGGTCATTCTAAGGAAGTTTTCAAGGAAAACTTCAATACCAAAATTCATAAGGGCAGAGCCAAAGAAAACGGGAGTAAGTTCACCGTGGCGAACCTTTTCTAAATCGAATTCAAAGCTAGCACCGTCTAAAAGCTCAATCTGGTCAACCAATTCCTCGCGTTGATAAGGACCAATAAGTTCGTCAAGCTTTGCGATATCAGTTATGTCGCAAGGGGTAGGCTTAATTTTGTTTTGACCTTTGTGTAGGTCGCTGAAAGAGAGGATTTCGCGTCTGTCGCGGTCAAACACGCCCTTAAAACTTACACCGCAGCCAATAGGCCAGTTTACGGGGTAAGTTCCAATGCCGAATTCCTTTTCAACCTCGTCTAAAAGCTCGAATGGGTCGCGTGCTTCACGGTCAAGCTTATTGATGAAGGTGAAAATCGGAATATGGCGCATAGCGCAAACCTTGAAAAGTTTTCTGGTTTGTGCCTCAATACCCTTTGCCGCATCAATAACCATAACAACACTGTCAGCTGCCATAAGAGTACGGTAAGTGTCCTCCGAGAAGTCTTGGTGACCGGGGGTGTCAAGAATGTTTATGCAGTATCCGTCATATTCAAACTGCATTACAGAGGATGTTATAGAAATACCTCTCTGCTTTTCAAGCTCCATCCAGTCGCTCACCGCGTGCTTGGCTGTAGCTTTGCCCTTAACCGAGCCTGCTGTTTGAATAGCACCGCCATATAAAAGAAATTTTTCTGTTAATGTTGTTTTACCTGCGTCAGGGTGCGAGATAATCGCAAATGTACGCCGTCTTTCAATTTCGTGTTTTAAATCTGCCACAAGGATGCTCCTTTAAATCAATAAAATCAATATATTATATCACACCTTTCTGATTTTAGCAATGTTTTTATTAAATGTATGAATTATAGTTTATGAGTGAGACGGATGTCTCACTCTCGATATAAATCCCTATCGGGATTTTCGATATGCGCCTTAAGTCGCTCGATATGTACTTCGCACTCGATATGCCCTGCGGGGCGAGGGGGATTTATATCATATCGAATTTGAGCGCAAGCGAAAATATATTGATAGATTATAGGGGATTTTGATTGATATATCGTAGGGGACGATGCCTACATCGTCCCGAGGATTTCATGTGTTTTTGCGGGCTGATGTGGGTAGCATAAGCGTGCGACGCGGGAGTGAATAACAGTCCAGTGGACTGTTAGAGCCGAGGAGGGACCGAGCGCCGCAGTGCGAGACTCATCGACCCCTACACAATGTCAATTAACATATCGTAGTTAAATTTCATCTTTGCCTGCGGGCAGTCCGGGAGGCCTGCCCCTACAAAAGGTATATTTACATATCAAACATTTTCAAATAGATATATCACAAACTCACCATCGGGGGGTGAGGGCTTGGCAAATTGCGTAACCTCCACGGATTGACCATCGCGGTATGCGATAAACTAAAATTGAAGTAATAAGTAAAAAGTAATAGTGAATAAGTAATGTGTGGCGCAAAAGCGGCACGGTATATAAAAGTTTGCAAAGCAAACACCGAACTTCTTAACTCTTCAATATTACCTTTTACTTCAAATAATCGTGTATTTTGGAGTGCATTTTTTGCCTTTACCACACCTTATATATAAATATACAAAATGCGCTGCAAAAAAGGGCCAAAACATCCGATTTTTCAAAATTAAATTCGCAATAAATCAATTTGTGAAAAATAATCAAAAATTTTTAAATTTGTGCAAATTTACAATTGACTTTTGACACAGGATGTTGTATCATATACAATGTGTAATTATTAGGTAGAAGTGCGCCTATTTTTAAGCGCTTTACACATACGGATAGTTTTAAGAAGGTATAAATGGTCAGTAAATATGCCCCTTAAAAACCCTAAGTGTGTTGTCATAAAATTACATGTACATATAAAATTTTTTTAAAGGAGGAAATTGTATGTATAAAACAATTGGGAAGAAAAGTTTATCAATAATTCTTGCTATTATGATGCTCTTTTCAATCATTCCCACATTTACTATTCCTGCCATTGCGGAAACAACTGCAAAGGCTGCAGCAAGCGGTTATCTTCCGTTTAATGTATTGGACTTGGTGGATGGTCCATACACTTTGGATGGTGCATTTAATAGCAAACCTAATCTTAAAATATCAGCAGAGAAAACGGTTGTTGCAAGGGATGATTTTACCACAATTAAATTTGACATTTCCATACCCGAAGCGGCTACAGTTGATGCCATAATTGCCGATTTAGGCAAATGGGGTAGTGCCGGCGGTGGTCCTAATCAAGATCAAACAAGTATGTCTTATGGTGATGGTACAGGATCGGATGTTTTTGCTATTTATTTTACAGGTTTAAACCGTGTCGGCGTAACACAAAAGGTATTTAAGGAAGCCTTTGAAGTTAATAAGGAAGATCTCAAAGCCGGCAAAACCGTTACTTTGGAATTGCCAATAGCAGGTAAGTTTACTAAAGGCGCTGTAATTTCAGGTTTTAACCTCGCAATCTGTAAACCTCATTATCAAGATGGTGATGGCGTTTTAAACGGATTTGTAGGAAAGAAAATTTCAATTACAAACATTGAGTTTCCTTACTGCGTAGATGTATTGCCTATAACACTTACCGCAAGTGATTATACTATAGGTAGTGCTGCTTGGGGTGGAACACCTAATGTTTCTATGAAAATGGATACCTCATACACTGTCCAGTCTGAGTTTAATAGAGTAAGATTCAGCCTTAAATTTAAAGAGGTTGCTGAATTATTGGATGATGATGTATGGACTAAAAACGGTTATGGTGGCTCATCCACTAATCTTCCCACTCAAGTAGATTATAGTAATAGTGGAAATCGTTTTTCACTTGGTTTCTCAGGCGTAAATTATATAGGTGTAACTCGGAATACTTTGTATAATGCCTTTGCTGCCCAAGAAAAAGCACTTGCAGCCGGTGATACAGTAACCATTGATGTTCCGCTAAACGGTACATTTACTGATGGTGGTTCTATAACAGGTATTAATTTATATTTTAACTATCCTTCTGGTAATAGTAAAGTAAATAATGCCGCTGGTAAATCAATTTCAATTTCTGATGTTGAACTTTATTACCACCACGATAACGGTGAATATCTGGATCTTGATAAGCACAACGGTTATGATACTAACCAGTTTGTTTATGG
>JAZTXU010000010.1:0-7123 GCA_045636565.1 Acutalibacteraceae bacterium | reverse complement strand
GCACCGTCGGTAAATTCCACACCCGAGTGAAGGATACTTTGTCTGTGCACAAGTACCTCAATATTATCGGCAGATATACCGAAAAGATGCACCGCTTCAATAACTTCAAGACCTTTATTCATAAGGCTAGCCGAGTCAATTGTAATTTTAGCACCCATTGACCAGTTAGGGTGGGCAAGCGCCTCTTTTACGGTTACATTCTCTAAATCTTTACGGGTTTTGCCGTAAAAAGGACCGCCCGATGCTGTAAGCAGAATCTTTTTGAGACTTTTATCGGGAGAGCCCTGTAAAGACTGAAAAATTGCCGAATGTTCACTGTCAACAGGTAGTATTTTAACACCTTTTTCACGCGCTTTACGGTTTACAATTTCGCCGCCCGTAACCATGGTTTCCTTGTTGGCAAGGGCAATGGTTTTGCCTGCATCAATAGCCGAAAGAGTGGGGCGAAGACCTGCAATTCCCACAATGGAATTAAGCACAATGTCACCGTTAGTCTGCGCTAATTCACAAACACCGTCAGCTCCGCTAAAAACCTTAATATCAGTGTCACGAAGTTTGATTTTTAAATCTTTTGCCTTTTCTTCATTAAAAACTGCAACCGCCTGAACCTTAAACTCTCTCGCTTGTTTTTCGAGTAGTTCAATATTACTGCTAGCTGCTAGGGCGGTTACCTTATATCCGTCTCTTTTTGCCACCTCAAGAGCCTGAGTGCCGATTGAACCGGTTGAGCCTAAAATAATCAAACTTTTCATTATAATGCACCAAAACTAATCAATAAATACATTACGGGTACTATCATTAATATGCTGTCAACTCGGTCTAAAATACCACCGTGACCGGGGATTAAATTACCGTAATCCTTAATACCAACCGCGCGCTTTATAGCAGATGCGAAAAGGTCGCCCGCCATACCTAAAATGCAAAGCGGAATGGTTAAAATAAGGGGAAGAACAATGCTTGTTTCAAAGCAAAGGGTTATAATAAGTGTAACGATTACACTTGAAAGTATACCGCCAACGGCACCCTCAACCGTCTTTTTGGGGCTTAAATTGGGGCATAGTTTGTGTTTGCCCATAGTAACGCCTGTAAAATAGGCGCCCATATCACAAACAGAGGAGAAGTTAAGAAGTAAAAGTAAATAATAAATTCCGTTTTCTGCGTTTATAACAGAGCCAAGGCAGGAAAAAGCGAAGGCATAAGGGAGCGGAAATCCGCAAAGAGCGGCTATTTGTCCGAGACCAAAGTTCTTATTGTTTTTAAGTGTCATAAATACGGCAAAAACAAAGTAAAGTACGATTAAAGCAATGATTCCGTATGACCGCAAATTTTCATAAGTTGCGGCTTCGCATGGAATTTTTGTGTAAACAGCATCTCTGATTTTGTTATCTGATGCTATCACAAATAAAACAGAAAAAACGCAAGCACCGATAATAGATGCCTTGCATTTAATCCCTGCTGCGTTGTGCAATAATTCATATATTGCACCTGTTGCTAAAACAGCGATTGCCACGGTTATTATATAGGGGCTCCATAAAAAGCCTGCCGCCAAAACGGCTGCCACAATAACGCCCATTACAATTCCTGAAATAATACGAGTTTTCATAATTTTATCACTCCATTAACGGACAGTCGAGGACGCCTGTCCCTACAATATTATATTCCACCGAATCTGCGGTTGCGGTGGTTATATTCGTCAATAGCCTCTTCCAAATGCTTTGGCTTGAAATCAGGCCATAGAATATCCGAAAACCAATATTCCGCATAAGCCGATTGCCAGATAAGATAGTTAGAAAGCCTATACTCGCCGCTTGGTCTTATAATAAAATCCGGGTCAGGCATATCGGAAGTATAAAGATTGTCACTTATCGTCTGTTCGGTGATGTCTTCTGCTTTTATGCCTTTACTTACTATGTTTTTCACGGCATTGGTGATTTCGTCGCGCCCACCGTAGTTAATGGCAATATTAAGTTTAAGGCCTGTGGCATCCTTTGAACCATCTTCATCCTTTTTGATGAGTTCTTTGATATCTTCTGCCAAAGGCTCCAAGTTTCCTATGAATTTAACCTTTATATTTTCGTTTTTGAAATTTTCGGCATCCTTTAAATAATCTCTGAGAAGATTCATAATACCGTCTACCTCTGCTTTAGGTCTTTTCCAGTTTTCGGTGGAAAAAGCGTAAACTGTAAGGTATTCAAGCCCTATTTTATTGCAATAACGGGCAATATTTTTAAAGGTTTTAGCACCTGCAACGTGTCCCGCAGTTCGGGGTAATGAGCGCTTTTTCGCCCATCTGCCGTTACCATCCATAATAATTGCTATATGCCTTGGTAAACTTCTGTTTTCTTCGCGTTTTTTAAAAAAGCCCAAAAACTCACCGCCTAAAAATATTTTATTAGTGCGAAAATCGGGCGGATTAAGGCATCCGCCCGATAAATCTTAGATTTACTTATGAATTAAATTTCGAGAATTTCCTTTTCTTTGATGGTTGCTAATTCATCAATTTCCTTGCAGAACTTGTCAGTAAGGTTCTGGATTTTCTTTTCACCGTTTGCAACATCATCCTCAGTGATGGTGTTAGCCTTTTTGAGTGCCTTTAATTTTTCAAGGGCATCGCGGCGGGTGTTACGAACGGCAACCTTGTTTTCTTCTGCCATTTTCTTAACATCTTTTACGATTTCTTTACGGCGTTCCTCTGTGAGAGGGGGGAATGCAAGACGGATAACTCTACCATCGTTCTGGGGATTAATGCCGATATCCGATGTGAGAATAGCTTTTTCAATATCCTTAATTGAAGATGCATCCCAAGGCTGAATCATAAGAATACGGGGTTCAGGTGTGGAAACCGCTGCCATCTGCTGAATTGGTGTGGGCACGCCGTAATAGTCAACAGTAACACGGTCAAGCACAGCAGCATTGGCTCTGCCTGCTCTTACAGATTTATAATCACGTTCCAAAACCGCAACGGTTTTATTCATTTTTTCTTCGGTGTTTTTAATAAGTTCGTTCATAAATTTTCTCCTTTAAAAGTAATTATGTAAGTATTTTAAAATTAAAAAATTTCTTCGTATTTTATTGAGTGCTTTTTAATGGTATGCAGTATTGCTGAATTGAGAAGTTCAAATACGGACATACAAACAAGAACAATAATTATACCGATGGTGGTCTGAGGTATAAGCCAAACCATTAAAAGACCTATAACTCTGCCGATGGATACGAAAAATTCTCTGAGCAGATGCACTTCTGCACCATATTCGGAGCCAAGACCCAAATCCTCCATAACCTTGAAATGGGTGTTAAGCACGGGGGTTGCGGTGAAGGTGTTAAAGAAACCGTAAACCGCGTTGAAAATAACAATCATAATGATATTGAGTTCGAGTATCATTGCAATAACCGGAAGTGTTACAGCAATAGCAGCCAGAATACTGAATTTAACACGGTTTTCGCTCTTGACAAAGCTCGCATAAATACTTGAGCCTAAAAGCATTACCACATAACCGATTGTGGAGTTAAGACTTGTGTAAAATTCTTTGTTTCCTTCTGCTGCGAGTCTGTAAAACAAAATGGTTACAAAAATCGGAATTGTGAAAGAACGGCAGTTAGATAAGCCGTTTGCCACCATAATAAGTCTTCCGTTCCTGTCACCTAAAACGGCAACGCAAACTTTTCTGAAAACAGGCTCTTTTTTATGCTTTGGAAGAGAGGGGAGTTTTGTGTTTGTAAGCAGTGCGAAAAGTGCTAACAAAGCAGAAAGCCCGAAAACTATCATATAACCGGTACTTGTGCCGAACCAGTTTATAAGCAAACCTGAAAGCAAAGGCAATGTTATAGAAATAATTGAACCGAAAAGACCGAGCGCACCCGCAACTAAATCACGGTTATTGTCATTAGTGTAACTTAACATCTGCGCACTGTAAACAGAATAGTAATATCCGGCACCAAAACTTAACAGTACTGCAAAAAGAGGATAAAGCGGAGCCACTTTTTCGCCGAATATGCAAAGGGTTACAAGGGCTGACCCGTAGAAAATAAAGCCTATTCGTTGTGTGAGCAGAGCATGGAATTTTTCGGTAAACAACATAGCGGTAATCATAGCAATGGGTTGAACCAAAGCCATAATTACATTATAAAGTATAACCTCTTTTGATGTGGAACCGTATTTATTAAGCAAAAAGGTATTAAGAAACAAAACCAGGATTGCATTCATACCGGTGAATAATACCTGAAGCTGAACAAACTTCCTAGCACCGCCCGAGAGGCTTTTCATTGAAAAATTGAACTTCATTTTAAATTATTTCACCACAGTGCCTATGGTTTCGCCAACCATAGCAGAAACAATGTTATCGGGATTATCAAGGTTGAATACGAGAATCTGGATGTTGTTATCCATACAAAGAGAAGCTGCGGTACTATCCATAACATGGAGACCTTGCTGTAATACCTCAATGTGTGTAAGAGTATCATACTTCTTGGCATCGGGGTTGAGCTTGGGGTCACTGTCATAAACACCGTCAACATTAGTAGCCTTAAAGATTACATCAGCACCAATTTCAGCAGCACGCAAAGCGGCACCTGTATCGGTAGAGAAGAAGGGGTTACCTGTTCCGCAACCGAAAATAACAACTCTGCCTTTTTCAAGATGTCTAACAGCCTTATTTCTGATGTAAGGCTCGGCTATCTGACGCATTTCAATAGCGGTCTGAACACGGGCAGTAACGCCTAACTGTTCAAGCGCATCAGCGAGAGCCAGCGAGTTAATAGATGTTGCGAGCATACCCATATGGTCGGCACGTGTACGGTCCATCTTGCCGCTGCTTCTGCCACGCCAGAAATTGCCGCCGCCAACAACTATTGCAACCTGAACGCCCATCTCAACGCAGGTTTTAACGCGTTCGCAAACCTCTAAAACTTTATCAAAATCAATTCCGGAGCCCTTTTCACCGGCAAGAACTTCACCGCTGAGTTTAAGAAGAACTCTTTTATAAACGGGTTTCATAAAATTCACTCCATCATATTTATTTATACACTGTTTCCATTGTACATTATACCGCAAATAAAGTCAATTAGAAAAATCCTATTTTCAAAAAAATAAGGGGCTGAAAAAGCCCCTCAAAATTTATGTATTACTCTGAATGTATTCGGTAAGGTCACCTATAGTTCTGATGTTTTCAATTTCTTCATCAGGAATTTCAATCTGAAATTCATCCTGAATTTCGGCAAGAAGTTCAACTACATCAAGACTGTCAGCACCCAAATCGGCAGCAATGTTAGTGTCCATAGTCATGCTTTCTTCATCAGCACCGAGTTGATTTGCTAAAAGTTCTTTAATTTTTTCAAATACCATAAAGATTCCTCCTGAAAATATGCCGCAAAAACTACAATTTAAGCGGTTGTTATAAACAAATGATATGTGCAAAATGCGATTTTGTCAATATTTTTTTAGAATTTTTACAATAATTTAAAAAAATTAAGCGAAAGATTAATATTTTGAGTAAAAAATGTTGCAAAATTTTTTCAATTAATTTATAATACAAATATCTATGTGAAAAAACAGTTTCTCAAATGAAAGGTGGTAAGAGTGCCTCTGGTACTCGGAATTATGGCTAAGGAAAAGCTTGTTAAATCTATAACCTCTATGGAAGAGGATTTCGCAAAATGGTATACCGATGTCTGCATTAAAGCAGAACTCATTGATTATGCTTCGGTTAAGGGTTGTATGATTATTCGCCCTTATGGATATGCTATCTGGGAAAATATTCAGCGTCAGATGGATGCGCTCTTTAAGGAAACAGGTCACGAAAATGTGTATATGCCCTTGTTTATTCCTGAAAGTCTTTTACAGAAGGAAAAAGACCATGTTGAAGGCTTTGCTCCCGAGGTTGCATGGGTAACTCACGGCGGTGAGGATGAACTGGAAGAAAGAATGTGCGTTCGTCCCACTTCTGAAACCCTTTTCTGTGACCATTTTAAAAATATTGTTCATTCATATCGTGATTTGCCCAAACTTTACAATCAGTGGTGCAATGTTGTGCGTTGGGAAAAGACTACACGTCCTTTCCTTCGTTCACGCGAGTTCTTATGGCAGGAAGGTCACACCCTTCACGCAACTGCTGAAGAGGCAAAGGCCGAAACAATTCAGATGCTTAATATTTATGCTAAGTTCTGCGAGGATTATCTTGCAATCCCTGTTGTTAAGGGTGTAAAGACTGCAAAAGAACGTTTCGCAGGCGCCGAGGATACATATACAATCGAAGCACTTATGCATGACGGTAAGGCTTTGCAGAGCGGAACCTCACACTATTTTGGTGATGGTTTTGCAAAGGCTTTTGATATTCAGTTTACAGATAAAAACAATAATGCAGTTAATCCTTTCCAAACTTCTTGGGGCACAACAACCCGTCTTATCGGCGCTATTATTATGACCCATGGTGATGAAAGCGGTCTTGTGCTTCCTCCCGCAGTAGCACCCACTCAGGCAGTGCTCGTTCCTATTGCTTCACACAAAGAGGGCGTAATGGAAAAGGCTAACGAGGTAATTGCTAAGCTTAAGACCATTTGCCGCGCTAAGCTTGATGACAGTGAACAGTCTCCCGGTTGGAAGTTTGCAGAATACGAAATGAAGGGTGTTCCGCTCAGAATCGAATTAGGACCCAAGGATATTGAGAATAATTCATGCGTGGTTGTTCGTAGAGATAACGGCGAAAAGACCTTTGTGACGTTAGATGAACTTGAAACAAAGATTCCTGAACTCTTAAAGGCAGTTCACGATGGTATGTATAACAAAGCGTTAGAGCGCAGAAATACTATGACTTATGACGCTCATAACCTCGATGAAATGAAGGAAATTGCCGATAATAAGCCCGGCTTTATTCGCGCTATGTGGTGTGGTTGCCGCGAGTGTGAGGATAAGTTAAAGGAAATCGCAGGAGTTACATCCCGTTGTATTCCTTTTGAGCAGGAAGAAATTTCAGGCAAGTGTGTTTGCTGCGGAAAAGAAGCAAAGCACATGCTCTATTGGGGAAAAGCTTACTAATATTTATTGGGGACTGAATAAGTCCCCATTTTTTTGTGAAATTTCGGGACTCCTTTTTATGAAATTTTACCTATTTACAACAAGGCTTAAAAT
>JAZTXU010000009.1:0-12183 GCA_045636565.1 Acutalibacteraceae bacterium | reverse complement strand
TGTTAAAGAAGCTGATTTTGAATGGTATAGAAATACTTGGTTTAGTTGGGCAGAAGGTTATAACGTTTGCCTTTTGTTCGGTGAAATAGAAACTGAACCGGGTAATAATACCACAGGTGGTATGCAGAATTATATTGATTTCCTTGCAGAATCGGCAGAAAAGGGTTTTCATTTCTCAAGTGCAATATGGCGCCCTCACGGCGGTGACTACAGAGAACTTTGGGGTGATACCGGTTGGGCAAAGAAATATTGCACACCCGCACCAAAGCCAACTGCTCGTTATATATCCGAAACTGAGGATTTATACGGCGAAAAAGATGACAAAGTTATGGAACTTGTGAAAGCTCCCGATTTATACGGCGCCCAAACCGGTACCGGTATTTCCATGAAACCAAACCTTAAATCAACACAGTATTATGAACCTCTGAATTCAACAGAAATTATTGATAATATAGTCTATAAAGAAGGCAAGTATAAACTCCTTGTTCGTGCTTGCGGCAACAAGGGCTATGATGGTGACTTTATTGTGGGTTACCGCGATATTGACGGTGTTGTTCATCAAATTGCTCGTTTTGGTGGCAAGAACACATCCGGCACACATTATTATCAACAGGTTGATTTCACCGCAAGTAAGAAAATAATTTCATTTATTTACTTTAGTTGCGAATCCTCTAAAAAGAGTGCTATTATTGACCGCGTGTATATCATTGGAACTGCCTCAAATAATGAAACATCCGCTCGTATGAAAACAGATTTCAAGCCAATAAATAAGATTATAGACTTAAGCGGAAAGAGTTATACTATTGCAACAGATAGCGGTAATGCTCCCGATGATAAACCCGTGACAAAACCCGATGATAAAGATGAAACAAACTCAAAACCCGAGGAAACCGAAAAGCCTGATGATAAAAATGAGAGTACAGACAACCATACCGATGTAAATTCAGAGAATCAGTCAAGTGATAACGGTGACAAAAAGGAAAACTCTATCACTTCATCTTCCGAAACCGAGAAAGAAGATTATACCATCTATATTTGGATAGGTTTAGGTCTTGTTGTTGCATTGGCTGCATTTATTGTGATTTGTGTAGTTGTGGTTAAAAAGCGTAACAAATCGGAAGTTGTTTCCGAATAAAAATCAGAGTAAAAATTTTGATTTATTTACTTAATTAACAAAATCCCTCACATTTAAAATATGTGAGGGATTTTTATTTTTAACATATAAATTTAAAAGAACAGACTTTGCAAAATACAAAATCTGTTCTTGATAACTATTTATACTATACGATTATTTTGTACCGAAAAGTCTATCTCCCGCATCGCCAAGACCCGGAAGAATATATCCGTTTTCGTTAAGGCATCTGTCAAGCGTTGAAACATAAACATCAACATCAGGGTGTGTTTCAGCCAATTTTGAAACACCTTCAGGAGCACCGATAATAGCCATAAATTTAATATTTTTACAACCTTTATCTTTAAGTAATTGAATTGCATCGCAAGCGCTTCCGCCGGTTGCAAGCATAGGGTCAACCACCATTACAAGTTTATCCTCAATATTCTCCGGTAACTTACAGTAATAGGTTTCGGGTTTAAGTGTTTCTTCGTTTCTATACATACCTATATGTCCCACTCTTGCAGAAGGGAATAATACGTGCACACCATTAACCATACCAAGCCCTGCTCGAAGAATTGGAATAATAACAACAGAATTATCTGCCACCACGGTCTGTTTGCAGGTTTCAAGAGGAGTTTTTACCTCAATTTCGGTGGTGCTAACGCCCTCTTTTAAACTCTCATAAGTCATAAGAGTGGTGATTTCCTCCACCAATTCGCGAAATTCTTTCATACTGGTGCGTTCATCTCGCAAAATTGCAATTTTATGACGAATAAGTGGATGGTCGAAAATAACCACGTTATCGTAATTTTTCATTGTGATTCTCCCTTTTTAGTTATCTGATTTTTCTTTTTTGAATTTGTTCAAAAGAATATTTACTAAAATACCCAGAATCAAAGCGGATGCAATCGCAGTGATGGTAACCTTACCGATAGAGATAGCCATACCGCCAATACCACAAATAAGAATTACTGAAACAGTAAATAAATTTGAATTATCCTCTAAATCCACCTTCTGAATCATTTTAAGACCTGAAACTGCAATAAATCCGTAAAGCGTTATGCAAACACCGCCCATAACACAACCTGGAATTGAATCAAGAAAAGCTACAAAAGGTGATATAAATGAAATAAAGATTGCCATAATTGCTGTTGTGGTTATAGTTGTAACCGATGCATTGCGAGTGATAGCAACACAACCAACAGATTCACCGTAAGTTGTGTTAGGACAACCTCCAAATACTGCGCCAACCATAGAGCCAACACCATCACCAAGAAGTGTGCGTGAAAGACCGGGATTTTCTAACAAATCTTCATCAATAATGCTAGAAAGGTTTTTATGGTCTGCAATGTGTTCCGCAAATACAACAAACGCTACGGGAACATAAGCCACAATTATTGTTAAAAGATAATCAGCTTCAAATTTTTTAACACCTTTAATTGCATTTATAAATGTAAATTCGGGAACATCAAAAAATGTTTTAATATTTACACCGTCTGCAACAAGATTTTTAAAAGGAGTAAAATCAATAATCTTTAATGAATCAATTTCTGCGAAGTAACCGATACATGTAAATATCATTGCCACGAGATATCCTGCAAGAATACCAATAATGAAAGGAATGAGTTTAGTCATACGGCTTCCATATGTAGAACAAAGAATAACAACAGCAAGTGTTACCATTGCACAAATTAATGAAATCCATATATTTGTTGACATTACGAATGCACCATTATCATTCTGTGGGCCGTAGGAGAAAACGTCCTTTATGGCAGCAGAAGACAAAGATAAACCGATAAGTGCTACTGTGGGTCCGATTACAACTGCAGGCATAAGTTTGTTTATCCAAGCAACGCCCACTAATTTGACAACGGTAGCAATAATAATATAAACCAAGCCTGCAAAAACAGCACCGATAACAAGCCCTAAGTAACCAAGACTCATTGAAACTCCTCCTGCAAATGCAGCAGACATTGAACCGATAAATGCAAAGGAAGAACCTAAGAACACGGGGCTACGGAATTTTGTGAAAAGCTGATAAACAATTGTGCCAACACCTGCGCCGAAAAGTGCTGCAGAGATTGACATACCATGTCCTACTATTGCAGGAACAGCAATAGTTGCCGCCATAATAGCAAGCAACTGTTGAATAGCAAAAATAATCATCTTGCTAAACTGCGGTCTGTCGTGAATGTCGTAAACTAGATTTTTACTCATTTTACATTTCTCCTATTAATATATTTTGATTTTTGCTTTAAAAAAGCAATTTTATAGGTTTCCCATGATTTAATTTTATCATTTAGGACATAAAAAGTCAACATTCGACTTGATTAAACTACCACAGTTTTTTAAACTCCGCTTAAATCAAACGGCGGTATATATTCTTCATCAGCACTTGATTTTTCCTGCATAAAAACTTTATCGCAATCAAACTCTGTTATATAATTTAAAACTTTTTCATATTCCCTATTAGTGATTTTTCGATTAATTATAGGCATTTCAAGTGCTTTCGCAAACGGAGTATACTGGCTCATAATACTAAAATAACTTTGGGGCGCGTTCTCCCTTACCCAGTCAAAAACATTTATTGCTTCGTTTGTGCCCTGAGGTAAAATAAGATGCCTTATAATAACCCCCTTTTGCATTATACCGTTATTAATAACACATTCGGGTTGTTGCCTTATTGCTTCTTTTATGGCTTTTTGAGCAACCTCAGGATAATCCTCTGCCAAGGAATATAGCTTTGCTCTACCATTATCTAGATACTTTAAATCTAAAAGATAAATATCAATATATCCCTCTAACATTTTAAGCGTTTCGACATTATCATAACCACCCGAATTATAAACTATCGGGATTTTGGGTTTATAAATATCGAGCGCTTTTTTTATTGCAAGTGCGTAATGAGTAGGATTCACAAGGTTTATATTATGCGCTCCCTTTTGCTCTAATTCACAAAAAATTTCCGCTAATCTCTCATAGCTTATAGCTTTTCCAAAGCTTTTTTGCGAAATTTCGTAATTCTGGCAGTAGACACACGAAAGCGAGCAACCGCTAAAAAATACCGTTCCCGAACCGTTTTTACCACTGATAACCGGTTCTTCCCAAAAATGCAAGGCAGCCCTTGCTACTTTAGGTAACAAAGGCATTTTGCAAAATCCGTTTAAATTTTCATAATCAGTCCGATTGGACATGCACTTTCTCGGACATAGGCTGCATATCATTCTGTATCCTCTTTTTCGGTTTGTATTCGCACACTTTATGTTTAACCTTAAGTTCATCAAATGTCTTTTTAAACATAACCCTTCCGTTAAACTTAAAACCGCATTTCTTACATTTAAAATTGCTTACAAACCAACGGTTTTTATATTTCCAATTTGAAATCCTAACAGTTTCGGATTTACATTCGGGACAAACAAATTCAAGCTGTGATTTTTTTATATTACTATCATTAATGTCAGATATGGCATAAGGCTTGAACCGTAAACGCTTATAAAATTCATCTGTTGTAGCGTCCTTCACGAGCGAATCAAAACGAGTTTCATCATAAGCGATTTTTAAAAGCTCGGCACAAACAAGGCAATCATCAAGTGCAGTATGTAGCTCAAACTCCGAGGTATCAACCCCTAGAAGCTCAGCCGCAGATTCGAGCGCTATTTGATTTTTGCTTTCATAACCCTTAGCATATAGATTTTGTTGAACTAATTTTTGCAAATCAAGATATCTCTTCATCTTAAACCTTAAACCATCTTTTAAGAGAAAATCTTCATTTTCAATAATCGTGTAAAGGTCGGAATTGCTCCAAGTCATAGTAACATCAGAATTTTCAACAAACGAATTATAAAGTTCAACCGCTTCATAAAAAGGCTTTCCCGCACGCATAATTTCGGAAGTAATACCCGTAAGTTTTGCAAATCGACTTGTAACTTTTTTGGAAATTTCCGAGCAGATATTTACACTGAATGTATCTATAATATTAAATTCACCGTCAAGTTTTACAGCACCAATTTGCAAAATTTGATTCACAAAACGCTTTTTCGGTGGGTAGAAAACGCTATCCCATTCCAAGTCAAGAATTACATATTCCATTATTTCTTTTTCGACTCTGCTTTCATTCTTTCTTCTTTATTTAAAATTCTTTTGCGAAGTCTAATATTATTAGGTGTGATTTCAACAAGCTCATCATTCTTGATAAACTCAAGCGATTGCTCAAGGCTAAGTCTGGAATGAGGAACTAAACGAAGCGCATCATCCGAACCTGATGCTCTTGTATTGGTCATTTGTTTTTTCTTGCAAACATTGCAAACAATATCATCATTTTTCGGGTTTTCGCCAACAATCATACCCTCGTAAACGGGAGTGCCGGGTCCTATAAACAGTCTACCACGGCTTTGGGTATTGAAAAGACCGTAACCTGTAGCCTCACCCTGCTCGTGCGCTATAATTGAGCCTGTGGAACGCTGGTCAATATCGCCCTTATATTCCTCATAGCTGTTGAACACGTGATTCATAATTCCGTTACCGTTAGTATCGGTTAAGAACTGTGAACGATAACCTAAAAGTCCGCGTGAAGGAATTAAAAACTCAAGGTGAGAGGTTCCTCCCTCACGAGTACCCATATTTCTGATTTCGGCCTTGCGGGTGCCGAGTCTTTCCATAACTGTACCAACATATTCTTCAGGTACTTCAATCATAAGAAGTTCAACCGGCTCCAAAAGAGTGCCGTTTTCATCCCTCTTGTAAATTACCTCCGGTGGTGACACCTGGAACTCATAACCTTGGCGGCGCATGGTTTCAATAAGAATCGAAAGATGAAGTTCACCTCTGCCCGAAACCTTAAATGTATCTGCCGAATCGGTTTCCTCAACTCTAAGGCTTACATTTGTCATAACCTCTTTGAAAAGGCGGTCACGAATATTACGCGAGGTTACAAACTTACCATCCTGACCTGCAAATGGTGAATTATTAACCATAAAGTTCATTGAAAGAGTAGGTTCATCAATCTTAACAAAAGGAAGCGGTTCAATGCAATCGGTAGCACAAGCGGTTTCTCCGATTTCAAGGTCGTTTATACCTACAACCTGAATTATATCGCCCACAGTAGCGGATTCTTCTTCGTATCTTTTAAGACCTCTATACATAAAAAGTTTTGCAATTTTAACATTAGAGGATGTGCCGTTTTTGTGGCAAAGTGCCACTGCTTGTCCCGTCTTTACACTACCGCGAATAACACGGCCAACACCGATTCTGCCCAAATAATCATCATATTCAATATTGGTGAAAAGAATCTGCAAGGGGGCTTCAGCATCGCCTTCAGGGGCATCTATTTCCTTAACAATAGCATCAAATAAAGGCTTCATATCTTCACCCTGAACATCAGGTGAATAGGTAGCATAACCATCTCTGCCGCTTGCGAAAATAACAGGAAACTCAATTTGGTCTTCATCAGCACCAAGTTCAATAAAGAGGTCAAGAACCTCATCAACAACCTCGTGCGGGCGTGCCATCGGTCTATCAATCTTATTCACAACAACAACCGCTTTTTTACCTAAAGCCAGAGCCTTTTTAAGCACAAAACGGGTCTGCGGCATGCAACCCTCAAATGCGTCAACAAGTAAAAGCACACCGTCAACCATCTGTAAAATACGCTCAACCTCGCCACCAAAATCCGCGTGACCGGGAGTATCAACAATATTAATCTTTATATCACCGTACATAACGCTTGTATTTTTAGAAAGAATTGTAATTCCTCTCTCCCTCTCAAGGTCGTTAGAATCCATAACTCTTTCATTTACATTTTCGTTTGCACGGAATGTTCCGCTTTGCTTTAAAAGTTGATCAACCAAGGTGGTTTTACCATGGTCAACATGAGCGATAATTGCTATATTTCTTAAATTTTCTATCTTAGCCATTGAAATTTTCCTTTACTTATTATAATGGTTATAATTAGTCGAAACCGCACTTGAAAGTGTAGTTTCGACACAAAATCTTTGATTTTGTAGCAAGTTTTCTTTGAAAACCTGTGCTAACCAATTGAAATGATTGTCATACAAAATTTAAACATTTTCCTTACAGGTGTTTTTTCGTGAAAAATGTGAAAATACGAAAACGATAATAAATACTCCCGTAAAGAGCAAACTGAAACTTGTTACTAAAGCGGTGTGCTCATAGCCTTGCTCAGATGATAAATGGAATATTATATTTGGTACGGATTGCACAAAGCAAAGCAAAGAGGAAGCCATACCGTAAGCCAAAAGTTTACGTGAGCCATACTTACTGTCAACCCCGTTATAAGTCTTCGCAAACTGAAGCATAAACAACAAAACAACACAATATGCGGCGGTAAGCAATACATTATCGGAAATCAGTGCCAAAGAAGAAATTCCCGCAAAATTGCAAATCATTTTAAAAATGAAAAAGAAACAAGGAACCAAAGCGGTAAGTGGAGGAAGTTTTATATTCATAAAATCCTTAATTGCATAAGCCACTAACCAAACCACAACAGCGATTCCGGAAATATAAAGCATGGTTCTTTGCCATGCTATTGAGCCAAAAGTATTACTTCCAATCATCAATTCAATTGCAACAACAAAAGCCAGCACACCCGAAGCCAGCCCCATACCAAGTTTTACTTTTGGAGGTTCCTTTGGAGAACGGTGAGTAAAAGCGGCAAAAACTGCAATAACCAACACTACTCCGAGAATAATAGCAGTAACCGCACCGCCCCAATTTCCATAACCTGGCTTATAAAAGCCCGTTTCCGCCTCAACAATATGAAACAACTGAACAAAACGTAAGGCTAAACTCACAGGCAATGCTATCACAAAAAATAAAACTATCTGCTTAAATTTCATTATGTTTTACATCTCCAAAACATTATTAGACTAATTATAACCATTATAACATATAATATATTAATTTTAAAGTCCTATATTTCAAAATTATAAATAAATTTATATAAAAAAGAGGAAAAAATATGAAAAAAATACTCTGTATAAGCCTTATATGCGCTGTAATTATGTTGTTATTGCCACTAAGTGTTATTAAAAACAGTTCATCCGTTATATCCACCGCGGCTCTGCAAAACTCAAAAAAACCAAGCACATCTGCCGAATTACACAGTACAAGCTTTATGGTTTTAAACTGTGAAGATAACTCTATAACCAAAATCGGCACCGATGAATACATATTCGGCGTTGTTGCGGCGGAAATGCCGGCTTTATATGAACCCGAAGCATTAAAGGCGCAAGCAGTGGCGGCATATACCTTTGCTTTGTGCAGAAAGATTGAAAACAGTGAAAAGCCCTATGACATTACAACCGACCACACAACCGACCAAAGTTATATAACAAAAGAAAAAGCGCGTGAAAATTGGGGAAATAATGCCGACACTTATATCCAAAAAATCGAAAAAGCAGTGAACGATGTAAAAGACTGCGTAATTCTTTATGACGGAAAAATTATAACTTCGGTTTATCACGCAATATCGGGAGGAAAAACCGAAGATTCAAGCAATGTTTGGGGTGTATCTCTCCCCTATTTAAAGCCGGTTTCAAGTGTTGGTGATACACTTGCTGAAAATTACACCTCAAAAACTGAATTTTACGCTGAAGAATTAAAGAATAAACTTAACGGTACAGCAGAAATTAAAACAACAAATCAAAATGAATTTAAAGATATTATCCGCACGCCATCCGGAACGGTTAAAACAGTTACTGTAAACAATAAAAAAGTAACAGGTGCTGCTCTCAGAAGTGCGTTAGACCTGCGCTCATCTAATTTTGAAATAAGTTACGCCAATAATAAATACACATTCACGGTTTATGGTTACGGTCACGGAGTGGGATTAAGCCAAAACGGAGCAAATTATATGGCAAAACAAGGCTTTAATTATAAAGAAATTCTCACACATTACTACACCGATTGCACCATTGAAAAACATTTTAATAATACCGATAATAAAGCAAATACTTAATTTAAAACAAGTATTTTAAAGGTGCAATAATGGTTATAATTTTTTCAAGCAGAAAAAGCGAAAAAGAAAATGAAATAATTGAAATTTTAACCAAATTTGGCGGAGATTATATTTCGGATAAAAAAGTGTATTCTTCAAACGGCAAATTCACCGTTATAAGTGAATATAAAAATGCTGAAATCGATATAAAAAACGGAATTGCAATAATAATCGATGAATCCGACCGATTTAGTGATTTAAAATTGGGAAACGGAATAATAGGCATTTGTGAAAGCACAAACAAATCGGCTCTTTGCATTTTTGAAAAAAGCAAAACCCCGATTATAAGTTGCGGTAACAACCCTAAAAACACCATAACATTTTCAAGCATTAATAATGACAGTATTTTACTTTCACTTCAAAGAACTATTACGGGAATAAATTCTGATAAAACCGAACCTTGCGAAATCAGTATAAAATTATCTCAAAAATATCATCCGTTTTCCGTAATGGCAAGTGCCGCCGTATTATTGCTTTTTGGAATAGAGCCCACTGAATTTTAATTAAAAAACACCTCTGCAAACCAAAGTTTACAGAGGTGTAAATTATACATTTATTAAATTCTTGCAACGCCACTCTTACGTGCTGCTTCGGCTACTGCTGCAGCCACTGTTGGAGCGATTCTCGGGTCAAATGCCTTTGGAATAATATAATCGGAAGTTAATTCATCATCGCTAACGAGAGATGCGATTGCATAAACGGCCGCCATCTTCATTTCATCGTTAATGTCAGACGCTCTTACATCCAAAGCGCCTCTGAATATACCGGGGAATGCCAATACATTGTTAATCTGGTTCGGGAAATCAGATCTGCCCGTACCAACGATTGCAGCACCGCCCTTTAATGCTTCATCGGGCAGAATTTCGGGGTTGGGGTTTGCCATAGCAAATACAGCCGCGCCCTTGTTCATCGTTGCGATATTTTCAGCAGTTAAAAGATTAGGAGCAGAAACGCCAACAAACACATCGGCACCCTTTATAATCTCAGTCAAAGGTCCTTGCAACTTATCGGGATTAGTTTTGAGTGCTAATTTTTGATGTGCTTCGCTTAAATCTTCCATACCCTCGCAGATAGCGCCGAATTTATCACACATAATAAGATTCTTAACACCGAGGGAAAGCAAAAGTTCACCGATAGCGGTACCTGCAGCACCTGCACCGTTGATTACGCACTTAATTTTTCGTAAATCCTTCTTAACAAATTTAAGTGCATTTATCATAGCAGCGGCAACACAAATTGCAGTACCGTGCTGGTCATCATGGAAAACGGGAATATCGCAACGCTCTTTTAATTTTCTCTCAATCTCAAAACAACGCGGAGCCGCTATATCCTCAAGATTTATACCGCCAAATGAACCTGATATCTTATAAATGGTATCAACAATTTCATCAACATCATTAGAACGAATACAAATCGGGAATGCATCAACCCCTGCGAACTCTTTAAAGAGAACACATTTACCCTCCATAACAGGCATACCTGCCTCAGGTCCAATGTTTCCGAGACCCAAAACAGCAGAACCGTCAGTTATAACGGCAATAAGATTAGACCTTCTCGTCAGTTCAAATGATTTCCAATAATCCTTCTCAATTTCAAGACAAGGTTGGGCAACACCCGGAGTGTAAGCCAAAGAAAGACTTTCAGAATCCTTAACCGATGTACGAGCGGTAACCTCGATTTTACCCTGCCATTCGTAATGCTTTTCTAATGCTTTTTGTTTAATATCCATTTTTTGCACCTTCCATAAAACCTTAATAAATAAATGATACCACACTTTAATGAAAAATTCCACTAAAAAATGCATATTATTTCGAAAAATCGGTAAAATTAATTCTGGGGGCGGTGCAAAATGGAAAAAAACAAAAAAATTAAAATATATATTACAGCAATATTTTTATCTTTTCTTTTAGCCACACTTATAGTTACAATCAGCGTTGTTGTAAGCCAAAAAAAGCAAAATCCTGTTCCATGGGTGCTTCAGTCTTACGGAAACAATGTGGCACTTTTTAACGGTGAGGAAATAATCGAGGTTTACGGCACCATTATGCTTGACACCTTACCCGCCGAAGATAAAAGACAGTTAGACAACGGTATATATTTTTCAACAAGAGAAGAAGCGGTAAATGCTATTGAGGATTACGACGGATAAATTTATTTTATATACTTTCTGCTATCCGATTTATTAACCCCCATTACCCCGCCCACAACCGACGAAAGCATAAAAATTATAAAGTGAAAAAGTGTGTTAGAAGTAACCGAGCCCTTATCTGCAAGCAAAGATATTAAAAGTATCACCGCAAAAACAGAACCGCCAACTATAATTCCGGTTAAAAACCCCTTTTGTTTGTTTTTATATGCCGTAATATACGCCGCAGTAAAACAACCCAAAGCCACCGAAACAGTTGCAAATATTACTGAATACATCTTGTCTAATCCTGCAAAATACATGACTGCCGCAAAAAGAAATATAGAAACAACCGTAACGGTAATCCCGCTTATAACACTTATTATTACAGTTTTAACAGTTTTATTTTCAATTCCTCTCATAAAATAAACCCCTTTACGATATACTCATAAACAAGTATATTCGCAAAGGGGTTATTTTAGAATACAAATTTAAATCTTATTTTGTGGGAACATCATCATGAACGGTGAGATTGGTTTGTAAAGCCCAACGACCGATTGTAAGTTTAGAATGGTCGCTCTGAGACTCAATAACAATAGTATCTTCTTTCAAAGAAATTACTCTGCCGTAAATTCCGCCGATAGTGATGATTTCATCGCCAACCTGAAGATTTTCACGCATTTTCTTTTCAGCCTTCTGCTTTTTCTTCTGCGGACGGATAAGAATAAGATACATACCGCCAATGATTACAGCATAAAAAATAAGCATAAAAGCCATACCGCCGCCTGAACTTGTGTTAGATTTAGCAGCAGCCTTTTCAAGTGTTAATAAAGTAGTATTAAAATCCATACTAATTTGACCTCCAAAAACATATTGGAACTATTATACATTAAACCAACTCTTTTTTCAAGGGTTATTTTAAATAAATAT
>JAZTXU010000008.1:0-2893 GCA_045636565.1 Acutalibacteraceae bacterium | reverse complement strand
GTATCAAGAATATTACGGATAGTGTCAACCTCAAACATATTGTCAACCCCTTGCATAATGCAAGCGAGTCTTTCAAGACCCATACCGGTATCTATGTTTTTATTTTCAAGCTCGGTATATGTACCGTCACCCATATTATTGAACTGTGAAAATACGTTGTTCCAGATTTCCATATATCTGTCGCAATCACAACCGGGTTTACAGTCAGGACTACCACAGCCGTATTTTTCGCCACGGTCGAAATAAATTTCGCTACAAGGACCGCAGGGGCCTGTTCCGTGTTCCCAGAAGTTATCAGCCTTTCCGAGCTTTACAATTCTTTCTTCGGGCACGCCGATGACATCACGCCATAAAGCGTATGCCTCATCATCCTCTTCATAAACAGAGGGCCAAAGCAATTCTGCGGGAATTTCGAGAGTTTCGGTTAAAAATTCCCAAGCCCACGGAATAGCCTCGTTCTTAAAATAATCGCCACAAGAGAAGTTGCCGAGCATTCCAAAGAATGTTCCGTGACGGGCGGTGATACCAACACGCTCAAGGTCAGGGGTTCTGATACACTTCTGGCAGGTGGTTACTCTGTTTTTGGGTGGAGTTACCTCGCCTGTAAAGTATTTCTTCATAGGCGCCATACCTGAGTTTATAAGCAAAAGAGATTTATCGCCCTGTGGCACTAATGAAAAGCTGCCAAGGCGCAAATGCTCCTTTGATTCAAAAAAAGCGAGATATTTTTCTCTTAAATCATTAAGTGAAGTCCATTTCATAATCAAACATCCTTAAAATATATTTTAACTAATATATTATAACTTGGAGAAAGCAATTTGTCAATTTAAAGATACATAAAAAATAGCGGTAGAAGTGAAAAAATCACCTCTACCGCACAGTTTTTTAATTAATCCGAGATTATTCCTTAGCGTTTTGCTTTTTAAGTTCTGCCAAAATCTCTGTGAGAAGTTCTTCCTGAGTGGGAGCTGGGTCTTCAGCAACCTCTTCTACAACCTCTTCATCTTTCTTCATAAGCTTCTTTTCGGCGATTTCGCGTGTTTTGGTGAATACCTTTATCATCATAAAAATGATAAGTGCGATTAAAAGGAAGTCAATAACAGTTGAAACCAAACTACCAAAACCAATAACAACGGCTGGGGTAACAACTTCACCTGTTACCTTATCAACGGTTTCTTCAACAACGGTCAAGTTAAGCTTTGTGGTAAGGTCCATATCGCCTAAAATATAACCTAACGCAGGCATGAATACATCGTTAACCAAACTTGCGGTGATTTTACCGAAAGCACCCGCAATAATAACACCGACTGCCATGTCGATAACATTACCGCGCATTATAAACTCTTTAAATCCCGCAAAAAAACCTTTCTTTTCTTTACTCATTTTTACATCCTCCAAAATTTTGTTTTTATAAATTAAACGGAAAATCAATCTAAAAATTCACCGTTTATTATTACTGTTTCGATGTTAAGCTCATTGTCAACAATAAGCAAATCAGCATCGTATCCTGCTTCAATTTTTCCTTTTTTAACTCCCAACATTTTAGCGGGGGTTTCGCTTGCCATTTTAACAGCATCAGGGAAGGGAATACCAAATTCTACCGCACATTTAACGCAATCCCAAAGGGTGGCGTAGCTTCCTGCAATAGTACCATCTTTAAGTCTTATTGTTCGGTTGTTTACAAAAACACTAAGTCCGCCCGATTCATATTCACCGTCAGGCATTCCTGCAGGACGAATAGAATCGCTAATCAAGGTGATTCTGTCTGCTCCGAACATTTTATAGGTAGCAAGCACTACGGGCTTTGAAATGTGGAAACCGTCACATATAAGCTGTGCATAAATGCCTTTTTCAAAGCCTGCACCGATAGGTCCCGCATTTCTGTGGTTTAAAGGTGGCATGGCATTATATGTGTGGGTAAGGCTTAAAGCACCGTTTTCAATAGCTTCTATGGCTGTTTCATAATTACACTCGGTATGACCGATTGAAATTATGCAGGTCTTTGAAATTTCTTTAATAAATTCCATAGCACCCTCTAACTCGGGAGCTACCGTTACCATTTTAGCGTTTTTGAGCTGTTTGAATTCCTCAATATCAGGATTCTTTATGTAAGCTTCATTTTGAGCGCCCTTGTATTTTTTAGAAATGTAAGGTCCCTCATAATGAATACCTAAAATTTGAGCACCTTTAAAATTGAATTTTGCGGTATCAACCTTTTTCAGTGAATCAAAATCCATAGTCATAGCGGTTGGGAGCCAAGACGTTGTGCCGTTTTTTGCGTGGTATAGACACATTTTCTCAAAATCGGCATCCATAGTGTCAAGACCGATACAACCATGGGTGTGAACATCGATAAGACCGGGGATTACAGCTTTGCCTGAAGCATCAATGTCAAATTTTAATGGTTTATCTGTAATCTCTTTTATTTTACTGTTTTCTATAACAATGTTTTGAAGCTTGCCGTTTATTAAAGCATTGGAAATAATCACAGTTAAATACCTTCGTACAATCCGTCTTCAATCATTCTACCAATGGCGGATACTACCATTTCTTTATCTTCCTTGTAGGTTACTCCATACCATTTATCCTCCGCAACAAGCATATTAACCTGCTTTGTGCCGTTTTCAATAAGGGATGAAACAACGCTCGGTAGATAATATTCAGATTTAGGCTCGTTTATTCTTTCACTAAGGAACTTTTTGAAACCATCTTCAATGTAGCCGAAGAAATCGGTGTTAAAGCCCCAAAGATTCATAGAAACTACTGTGTCAGGAGCAAGCTCTGTCCAAGTAGCGCCGTCATCCTCAGTGTATTTGCAATCAGATATTTTTGTGCGCTCGGTAACGGTTTTAAGCTTACCGTCTTCTATTTCGCAAACACCGCGCGAAACATA
>JAZTXU010000007.1:0-3165 GCA_045636565.1 Acutalibacteraceae bacterium | reverse complement strand
CTTTCGGTCATACAGCTTTTTCAGAGTATCTCTCACTGCACTAATTCCGCCGTTTCGGTTACGGAGCCTTCGTTGCAGTTTGAGGAAGAAGGATTTAGACAAACTGCCGACCATAGAGCCGATAGCACCGGTGGCAGGATTGCCTTTTTCGGTGAGTAGTCCCAACTCAGTCATTCGCTCACGAGCATTATTCAGCTGTTCTTCATCGGCTGTCACGTTGACAAGTTCAGAAAAATCAATATGGGACAAATAATACTTTTTCATGTCTTTACCTCTTTCTTAGTTATTTTTTACCTTGCGGTTATATACACCGAGTCCAATCATAGCGAGCAGCGACAAACACATAATGGTAAACCAAAGAGCAATGTTGCTGTTATCTCCGGTCTGGGGACTTGTGGGTGTATCAGGCTTAGGCGGAATCTTCTTGTTGGTCACTTCAAAAGTGAGTGTTTTTTCGTGCTCGGTAATTTCAACCGAGATAACATCTTCATTCTTGTAGTAACCGTCCTTTTGAGTCAGCTCTTTCAGTTCGTACTTACCAAAGCAGATATTCTCAAAGAGGAGTTCACCTTTATCATCGGTAACGCCCTTTGCAATTTCTTTTCCTTCGAGGTCATATAGACCAAACTCAACACCGGAAAGAAGTTCACCCGAATCGGCATCTTTCTTAATGATCTTGACATTACCCTTGATCTTCTGGTTATTAAAGCCAACTCCGGCATCATTTTCAACGACTACAATCTCACCATCATTGCGGATTTCAAAATAGTGATAATCGTTGTCTTTAACAAAACCTACAGGTGCAGTCTTTTCATATAAGAAATAACCACCGTAACGGATTTCTGCCATAGAATAGATACCTTTTTCCGTTTCGGTTAGTTCGCCGAGAAGTGTATCAATTTCTGCGTTAAATTCACCGTTTTTGTCTGCATCAACATAGACCTCGAACACAGCGCCGCTGAGCTTGTTATCGGGGTATTCTTTGTCGATTTTTGTCGTTGTTACACTGCCTTTGATAGCTTCATTGATAAAGCCAACGCCAGCCTCATTTTCAACGGTTACAACTTCACCGTTTACACGGATCTCAAAGTAATAATAACCAACGTCTTTAAGGAATCCTTCAGGTGCGGTTTTCTCATACAGGAAGTATCCGTTATAACGGAGATTTTCCATGGTATGAAGACCATTTTCGCCTTCGGTCATTTCACCTACGAGCAGGTCAATTTCTGCATCAAATTCTTTATTACCATCAACATCGACATAAACCTCAAATACAGCACCAGACAAGGTGTTTTCAGGGTAATCTTTGTCAACCTTGATAGTCTGAACAGAGCCAACAATAAACTTGTTTTCGATAACAAGTTCAACAATTTCTCCATCCTCATCAATCACAATGTCAAAGTTGTTTTCGTTAAGAACGAAAGCAGGTGCTGCCTTGATTTCTCGAACGATATATTTTCCGTAAGGTACATTCTCGAAAAGGAATACACCGATCTCATTTGATTCACAGGTGAGAATAGCGGTCTCCTCAGTAAATTCAGTTGCATCTGCACGGAATAAGCCAAAGAGAGCTCCGCAGATATTAAAGCCATCTTCGTCAATCTTTTTACCAAGTACCGAGCCACGTAAGATTTTATTCTCGATTTCTTCACCGTTATTTACGGTTTTGCGAACGGTCTCGGTTTCTTGACCTGCATAATCAAAAACAACGTGGAAACTATCTTCATTTAAAACATAATGGCAATCGGTATGGATTTCCTTAACATATACGCTTGCGCCTACGGGTAAATCAGTAGCAAAAGTGATATTACCGTCCTTATCGCAATAAGCGGTTTCAAGAAGAGCACCCTTCGGAATAACCTTGCCATCATCAGCAATCATATCTGCATCTGCATATAATCCAAACTGAACATTGGTGATTTCACCATTGTTACCGATGTGGAATACGTCGTCATGCTCCATTGTCTTTTTAAGATCAACAACGATTTTCTGACGCTCGTTTACAAAGGATGCAGAGGTAGTGGTAATTTCAACAAGTTCACCGGCATAGACAAGTTCAACGTCAACGGGTGTCTTATTTATTACCATCCCGTGAGGTGCGGTAACTTCCTTGCACTGATATTTACCGAGATAAAGAGGTTTAGAGGTAGCAGTGCCATCTTTGCCTGTGGTAATGGTATCTACAACCTGTCCCTTGGTATATCGAACGGTGCCATCAAGAGTGATAATATCTTCAAGGGCAATAATTTCATATACAGCACCTTGTAGGCCTTTAACCTCATAAACAGGCTGATAAATACCGTCTTTTTCAATTACAGAGGAGAACACTTCACCGGCCTTTGTGATAGTAACAGTGCCTTTCTGTGCCGTGTTGGATTTAACTACAGTTACAAGGTCGGTAGAGCCATCTACCTTAAATGGAACGGGAGTGCTGTCGAGCACATATCCGTAGCAGGTATTCTGTTCGATGATTTCGTAATTACCGTACTGGAGAGCATAAGGCAGCATCAATTTACCGCTGTTATTGGTGTAGTAAATCTCAATATCCATTGGAACAGGATAATTGATATGCTGAATTACATATTCACCCGTATCGGTGTTACGAACCTTAAAGCCAATACCGGAGGCAGGAATAATCTTACCGGTTTCTTTGTCCTTCTTAACGATTTCAATTTCCGCCTCAAAGGTAGCATTGTTAATCAGATAACGATAGGTTTTGCCATCCTCATTGATATTGACATCAAAAGCAGGCATAAGTTCTTTTCCTTCAAGTCCCTTAATCTGCTTTACAACATACACACCGTAAGGGAGATAATCGGAAGTTTCAGCAAAACCGTATTCATCGGTTGTTAGTAATGCTCTTTCGGTATCTCTTGCATTCTTATAAGAACCTGAGCTCTTGAGATAAACCTCAAATACTGCATTTTCTTCAGGGTGTTCGATTTGCGTAGAACCATCATCTGCGTGCTTAATAATTGAAATTTTACCGCGAATGATATCCTCATACACATCGACATACTCTGTGTTAAGTTCAACTGTGTATTTATCAGTATAAGCATCAACTGTGTAAACAGTAGGATCTAACAGATATCCTTCACTTGGGCTAATTTCCTTAATAGTCCAGGTATTGTTATCTCCAACAGGATAATACTTGGTAATAAACCA
>JAZTXU010000006.1:0-5627 GCA_045636565.1 Acutalibacteraceae bacterium | reverse complement strand
TTGTTCGTTATCCTTATTATAATGTATAAATACCCATTTGTCAAGTGTTTTTTATAATATTTTTCAAAATATTTTTTACACCCTTCCCTCACCTGACATTGTCTATTATATCAGCATCATAGTACATTTTTAGGGACTTTGTTGCGGCTTTTGTATGCATTTTCAAAATTTTCACATAAAAAATCGGCTTAAAACCAAATGGTCTTAAGCCGATAAAATATTATTTAAAATTAGTCATCTATTGAAGCATCGGTTGCGGATTCATAGATTGCTTCAACCTTTGCATCGGGAGCCTTTGTGCAAAGAGAAGCCACGATTGAAACAATAAAGCCAACGATGAAACCGGGTAAAATTTCATAAACACCTGTTGCGTAAACAAGAGCATCGGTAACAGTATTGGTGAAACATACAAGCCATAAAATATCTACTAAAGCACCTGCAATGATACCGGCACATGCGCCTATGTAATTGAAGCGCTTCCAGAAAAGTGAAAGCAAAACAACAGGACCAAAAGCAGCACCGAAAAGTCCCCAAGCATTTTCAACCATACTCATAATATTACCTGCCCAAGAACTATTACTTGAAGCAATTAAGAAAGCAACAACACTAACCATTAATACAACTATACGACCAACCCAAAGAAGCTCTTTTTCAGAAGCCTTTTCTTTACGAATCATCGGTTTATAAAGGTCGCTTGTGAATGAAGATGAAGCAACAAGAAGTTGAGAATCTGCGGTGGACATAGCAGCTGCAACAATAGCAGCAAGCAAAAGACCTGCAATGCCGGTCGGGAATAAGTCCTGTGCTAAGGTAATGAATATATTCTGTCCATTTTGGGGCAAGAGGGTTGCAGCCAAAGAATTGCCAGAATTAAGTATAAATGTTCTGCCTAAAACTGCAATTGCAATAGCGCTACCCAAGCTTAAAACAACCCAAACGATAGCTACGGTTGAAGCCTTTTTAACCTGAGAAGGCTTATTGATACCCATAAATCTTACGATGATGTGAGGCATACCAAAGTAACCAAGACCCCAAGCAAGACCTGAAATTATATCGCGCCAATCAGAAGCAAAAGGATTGCTTTCAAATGCGCTAACACCCTCCGCAAAAGCCGATTTGAATAAATCGTTAAACTGACCTGAAACCATAACAATCGGAACTGCGAGCAATGCAATAAGCATCATAAGACCTTGGAAAAAGTCTGTCCAACAAACTGCCTTATAACCGCCAAGGAAAGTATAAAACAAAACGAGCAATGCAAAAATCGCCATTGCCAACAACTCTTTACCCTCAAACCACGGAATAACTGCCACCATAACAGTTTTACCGGCAACAAAGGCAGAAGCAACATAAACAGTAAAGCTCACAAGGAAAATAACTGCACAAACGATTTTAAGAACAGGGCTTTGTGAAGCAAAACGATTTGTTAAATATTGAGGAAGAGTTATTGAATCCCCTGAAGCGCGCGAAAAACGGCGCAAACGCTTAGCAACTATAAGCCAGTTGGCAATAGTACCCAAAGCCAGACCGATACCAATCCAAACCTTGCCCATACCGATTGCCAAAATACTTCCGGGGAAGCCCATCAAAAGCCAACCGGACATATCGGAAGCTTGAGCTGACATAGCCGTTACCCACGGACCCATTGCTCTGCCACCTAAGAAATATTCTTTTTCACCGCCGCCTTTTGAACGGAAAAAGAAAAATAAACCAATGCCAAGAATTAAAACAAAATATAGCACAAATGCTAATAATTGCATTAAAATTCCCCCTTTGAGAATAAATAATAGAATTATTATACTTTATTTCTCTTCAAATTTCAAGTTATTTTGCGTTTCTTAAACAAAATTTTGTATATATTGTAAATTTAACGTAAAAATGTTGAAAAAATATACAGTTATGTTATAATAATATAATATATAATCAACTTAACAATACAAATCACAGAAAGTGGGAGAAGTTTATGGAAATACAATTACAAGAGCTCATTGACCAAATCAAAAAAGATGGCGTTTCAGCGGCAGAAGTCGAAGCCAAGGCTATTGTTGATTCTGCAAAATCCGAGGCTGAAAAAATCATTGCCGATGCTAAGGCTCAGGCAGAAACAATTTTGGCAAATGCTAAAACAGAAAACGATCGTATGGTTAAATCGAGCGAGGATGCTATCCGTCAGGCAGGAAGAAATTTGCTCATCTCCTTTAGAGAAAGTGTAACTCGTGAGCTTAATGCTATTGTAAGCAAAAATGTTTCTAAGGTTTACTCCTCCGATGCCTTGGCAGAACTTATTGTAAAAGTTGTTGAAGGTTGGAGCGCAAAGCCCGATACAGAAGATTTATCTGTAATTTTAAGCAGCGAGGATTTAAAATCTCTTGAAGAAGCTTTACTCGCTGAACTTAATACAAAAATGCTCGGTGGCGTTACCCTTAAAGCAAATGATAATTTTGACGGTGGCTTCCGTATTGCTGTAAATGACGGCGGCGTTTACTACGATTATTCAGCAGATGCAGTTGTGGATATGCTTTCAAATTATCTTAGCCCTAAGGTTACCGAGCTTTTGAAAGAGGCATAATATGGCAGAATATTATTTAATATCACAGTTGCCATCGTTAGACGGAATTAGCGAAGGTTCACCAATTCCTATTACGGAAGAAAGATTTGAAGAACTGTGCGAAGAATTTTTAGGCAAAAAAGCTTTGAACGAGTTTCATAAGCTGACCTTATCCCCTTCTAAAACTCCCGAAAAATCAAATTCTTCCTTGATAGAGACTTGGAATAACTCCGAAAGGGATTTAAGACTCGCTCTCGGTAAAGCAAGAGCGGCAAAGCTTAATAAATCGTTCGACATGGAAAATACAATTTTGCCTGCCGAGCTGATTAAAATCGCTAACACCGCCACAGAGTTTGAAAGTCCCTTGGAGGCTGAAAACTTTCTGGCAAATTACCGACTTAACTTTTTGGAAAGTTTAAGACCGATGGACAATTTTTCAGAAGACTTTATTTTCTATTATGGATTAAAACTAAAATTAATTTTGCGTAAGCGTCTGTTCAATAAAGAACTTGGCGAAGCGGCATACAAAAATATTTATAACTCCATTTTAAATGGAGATAGGTTGGAGGCTATGTGATGACCGGAAATACAGGAAAGGTTTTAAGTGTTAACGGAAACTTGGTGTCTGTTCAGTTTGACTGCAATGTTTCTATGAACGAAATTTGTTATGTTAAGGTTAGCGGCACCGCACTTAAAAGTGAAGTTATCCGTATCAGAGGCAATATTGCACAAATTCAGGTTTATGAAATGACCGACGGTATCAAATGCGGTGATGAGGTTGAATTTACGGGAGATATGCTCTCGGCAGAATTAGGCCCCGGTCTTTTAGGTCAGGTATATGACGGACTTCAAAATCCGCTTTCAGAACTTGCAGAAAAAGCCGGTTGGTTTTTAGAGCGCGGAATTTATGCAGACGGACTTGACGGTGAAAAGAAATGGGAATTTACCCCCACCGCAAAAGTTGGTGATACTGTTCGTGCAGGTGAGCATATCGGTACTGTTCCCGAAGGTCCTTTTACCCATAAAATTTTTGTTCCCTTCTATCTGCTTGGAAATTACACCATAAAATCCATCGCAGAAAAGGGTGAATACACGATTAAGGATGAAATCGCGGTAATAACCGATGAACGCGGCAGAGAAATTTCTGTTACCATGTCATTCAAATGGCCTGTAAAACGCGCAATAAGATGTTATAGCGAAAGATTGGCTCCTACCCAGACAATGGAAACCAAGGTGCGCTTGATTGACTCCTTCTTCCCCGTTGCAAAGGGCGGTACCTACTGTATCCCCGGACCCTTCGGTGCAGGAAAAACCGTTTTACAGCACACAACATCAAAATATGCAGACGTTGATATAGTTATAATCGCCGCTTGCGGTGAGCGTGCAGGTGAGGTTGTTGAAACCATTACCGAATTCCCGGAACTTATAGACCCCAAAACCGGCCGTTCACTTATGGAGCGTACAATTATCATTTGTAACACTTCTTCAATGCCGGTAGCCTCCCGAGAGGCTTCGGTTTACACCTCGGTAACTTTAGCTGAATATTATCGCCAGATGGGACTAAACGTTCTTCTTTTGGCGGATTCCACTTCTCGTTGGGCGCAGGCACTCCGCGAAATGTCAGGCAGACTTGAGGAAATCCCCGGTGAAGAGGCATTCCCTGCTTACTTGGAGTCATATATTGCGGCATTCTATGAGAGAGCAGGCTATGTTCGTTTACCTGACGGCAGCACAGGCTCGGTTACTATAGGTGGTACCGTTTCCCCCGCGGGCGGTAACTTTGAAGAGCCTGTAACTCAAGCAACCTTAAAGGTTGTTGGTGCTTTCCACGGATTGTCCCGTGAGCGTTCAGACGCAAGAAAATACCCCGCTATTGACCCGCTTATTTCTTGGTCAAAATATAACAGCGTTATAGATAGTAAGAAATCATTATATTGCAAGAACTTTCTTCACACCGGCGATGAAATAGAATCAATGATGAAGGTTGTTGGTGAAGAAGGTACCACACTTTCGGATTATGTTGTCTATCTTAAAGCCGAAATGCTTGATGCGGTATATCTGCAACAAAACTCTTTCGATTTAATCGAAGCCAACTGTGGCACCGAAAGACAGCGATATGTCACCGATAAGCTCATCGGCATTTTGGGAAGTACTTTCCGGATTGAAAATAAAGACGAGGCGCGTGTATTCTTTAACCGTATGCGCCAGAAGTTTATTGACTGGAACTATACAGAATTTGAAAGTGAAGCTTTCAAAAACGCTGAAGCTGAAATTGATGCGCTGTATAGCGAAGGCAACGGCAAATTAGAATCCGATGCAGAACTTTTATTAAAGGACGGTGAATAAGAATGAACAAAGTTTATAACAGAATTGAATCTATCACCGGTAATGTTATCACGGTAAGAGCAACAGGCGTTCAATATAAGGAATTGGCTCAGATTAATACCCGTTTCGGAAAATCGTTGGCTCAGGTTAATAAAATTGAGGGTGATATTGTTTCCCTTCAGGTTTTCGCAGGCGGTCAGGGTGTTTCAACAGGTGACGAGGTTCGTTTCTTAGGTCACGAAATGCGTGTTTCCTTTAGTGAAGATCTTTTAGGTCGTATATTTAACGGTTCGGGCGATCCGAGAGATAAAGGCCCCGCACTTACGGATAATTTAAAATCCATCGGCGGACCTTCGGTAAACCCTGCTAACCGTATCCTTGCCAACCGAATGATGAGAACAAATATCCCCATGATTGATATGTTCAACACATTGGTTGTATCCCAGAAGTTACCGATTTTCTCAATTTCAGGCGAGCCATATAACCAACTTCTTGCCCGAATTGCGATGCAGGCTGAAGCTGATGTAATCGTGCTCGGCGGTATGGGTCTTAAATATGATGACTTCTTGTATTTCAAGGATGAACTTTCAAAAGGTGGCGCGTTGAGTAAAACCGTTATGTTTATTCACACCGCTTCCGACCCCACCGTTGAATGTATGATGATTCCCGATATGGCTTTGGCGGTTGCAGAGCAATTTGCTTTGCAAAATAAGGATGTATTGGTGCTTCTCACCGATATGACCAACTTTGCCGA
>JAZTXU010000005.1:0-2523 GCA_045636565.1 Acutalibacteraceae bacterium | reverse complement strand
TTTCCCTTCGCTCTAAGTTAAATTCGTTTTTATTATCCTCATAATATTTCTTAAGCTCATCCACAGAACGAATTACCGCCACAGGATACGGGAACTCGGTAGAATAATTCCAAGCAGTGCGAATATATTGGGCACTGAAATCTATATTTTCGGCAGTAGATACTCCCTCATCTCCGCCGAGCGATTGAGTTACCGACACATCGTTAGCAGGCTTGTTATTTCCATTTGAAGTGCCGAATACATTATATAGAAATACCGCCACAATGCAGAGTATAATCACCACTCCTGCAATACTTACAGGTAACATCCACTTTTTATTTTTCATATACCGACACTCCTCTCTCAATTTATAAGTCCTATAGCTGATTTCAACTCCTCAAGCTTCTCATGAGTAAGTTCTGTTTCGATATTACTCGAAACATCACAGAGCTTTTTACCGCTTAGAATATACACCATCTCTTTACCATTTGACAATGTTATTGTTATGGTATAACTTTGCTTATTTTTATCCACATTATTAGAATCCTTTAAAGAATCGTTTTTGGTTTCTTCATTATCAAGTATTACCATATCATCACTTTCATCGTCACTCACAAAAGCGCGTGATATATTTTCGTATACATTTTTCACTTCGGTTGCATCTGTTATTTTAGTGTAAAACTTCGATATATTTTCATTACTCTTTACTTCAACAGATACATATGTGGGATTCACCGATGTGTTAGATTTATCCGTAGTAACATTTGATTCATTTGAAATATTAATATTAGAGACTGCATTTCCTTCTGTTTTATCAACTACTTCCACCCAAGCTTTTGGCGAAAATCCCAATACCAAACACACGGTTAATATAAAACATAACGGAATACACATTACTAAAATTCTATTGCGTTTTCTTTTGCGCTCTTTTATTTTGTTTTCGCTTCTGCGAAACACCTCTGCTTTTCTTTCTTCAAAGCTTCTCATAATAACAGCTCACCATCCTTTCCGAGAATGATGCGAAGTTCACCTTTGGCACGATATAAAAGGTTGTCTATTTGTTTGCGATTTTTCTTCATAACCTTGGCTGCCTCTTCATAAGACAAGTCTTCAAAATAAATTAAATGTATAACAACACGCATATCATCCGAAAGAGAACAGAGTGCATCATTAATAATGCGTTTGCGCTCATCTTCAAGAATAATCTCTTCAAGTGATTCAGGCAACTCTAATACTTTATCCGCCTCGGTAAGCTCGGTGAAATCAACCGTTTTTCGGTGTTTTATGTAATTAAGCGCACGGCTTCGACCAAGCATAAATAAATAAGTTTTTAATGTCACCTTGAAATTATAACGATGTTTATTAACTATCAGATCCGAAAAGGCATCAATGGCAATATCTTCGGCCGCGTGAATGTCATGCACATAACGATTTATAAAAAATACCAGGTTATCAAATAAATCCTTCATTATTTCGTCAAAAGCACTCTCATCACCATCAAGGAAACGGCGGTAGCTACTTGCGCCGTTATCCATAGGATCCCTCCTGACATTTTAGGCTCACAACTGAACCATTTCACTTATTATACAACTCAGGGGTGTGAAATTCCTTATTTTTACACTATTTCAATTAATATTACAGTAAAAAATGAAAAAAGTCTCGCTTTTATCCTAAAATTTTTCTGATTACATCCGCCGTTTGCTCGGCGCACTTTTTAGAGCCTTCCTCTGTAAGATGCAGTAAATCGGAACATTTGTAGCACTTATCATCTTTTGAGCACAATTCATATAAATCATTTATTTCAACACCAAGCTCCTGCATAACACTAACTGCTGCTGCGTTATATTCCGTAACCCAGGAATTTTTATAATTTATGCTTCCGATTACTCCCGTAACATCAGCTGCACTTCCCTCTTCAATAATTGGAACAGTTGTCGCAAATACTACCTTTGCGCCACAATCGCGCGACAGTTTAACTATTCTACGCAAGATACTTTTATATTCTTCAATCGGGTGTATCGCCTCGGTCATAGGTGATTCTATATTCATATCCCAATATCCGTTATTAAAATGTACAAGCGCAATATCGGGATTAGTTTTAAACATCTGGTTTGCCTGCCAAAGCGTGTATGCGGCAAAACGTCCGTTATCCGAAGGCGAAATTACCTCATATTCATCCTTTAAAATTTCTTTAACATAGTTTTCGTAACCCATTCTTATGGAATCCCCAAGTAATAAAACTTTTTGCATAAAAGCACTCCTTTTCAAAAATTATTTGAATATATTTTATCATAAAACACACATTAAATCAATAAAAGTAAAACTTAAAAAAACATCGCTGACCAATGTTTAAAAATGTAAAAGCAAACAAAAATTACCTTAAATAAAGATTAATTTTCTTCACAAGATAATATTGCAAACGCGAAATAAATTTATTATTTTTTTAGGAGAGAATTTAAAATGTCTAAGTCTAATTATGTAGTACCTGAGGCTAAAGAAGCACTCAACCGCTTCAAGATGGAAGCTGCTAACGAGGTTGGTGTA
>JAZTXU010000004.1:0-3234 GCA_045636565.1 Acutalibacteraceae bacterium | reverse complement strand
GATATTTATCCTGAGGGTTGCCAATTCTTAGATAAACTCAAAGACATTCCGCTTTACGCAAATATTGAAGATTTTTATATAGAAAATAATGCCGATTTGGCGATAATTACAACCCCTATTCATCTTCACACCAAGCAGATTCTTTGCGCCTTAAACAACGGTTCAAACGTTATGTGTGAAAAGCCGCTTTCGGGTGTTTCTGCAGATGAAAAACTGATTGAAAATGCGGCGCAAAAAAGCGGTAAGTTTGTAAGCATTGGCTTTCAGTGGAGCTTTTCGGATGCAATTTTAAACCTTAAAAATGATGTACTGAACGGCGTTTACGGAAAACCTGAATTTTTAAAGAGTATAGTTTTATGGCCAAGACCAAAGCAATATTACACACGCGGAAGCGGCTGGGCAGGCAAGCTTAACGCGCCTGACGGAACTCCCGTTAATGATAGTGTTGCTAATAATGCTACCGCTCATTATCTTCACAATATGCTTTATGTAACGGGTAATGAAATCGATAAAAGCAGCGATGTTTTATCGGTCAAAGCCGAGCTTTTGCGAGTGAATGATATTGAGAATTTTGATACCGCTATCTTAAAATTAGAATTAGATTGCGGTGCTAAGGGATTGTTTATTGCATCACATTCAACTGAAATTTTGAAAAACCCAACGTTTGAATACCGTTTCGAAAACGGAACAATTTCTTACGATGATGATGAGAAAATGATAGTTGGAAGACTTACTGACGGTACCGTTATAAATTACGGTAATCCATTCGAAGATATCAATAAAAAGATTTATGACGCTATAAATGGCTGTCTTTGCGGTGATTACGTTCCGCCTTGCTCACATAAAACTGCTGCCGCTCAGGTGAGATGCATTGAAATGGTGCAACATAGTAAGGTTTTTGATGTGAGTAAGAATATGGTTAAGTCACTTGTTAAGGACGATAACACTTTCCTTTTTGTTGATGGCTTAGATGATATTCTGAACGATTGTTACAATAAAGAAAAGACAATAGAAGAATTAAATCTTTTTGAAAAGTTGGTAGAAGCGTAATGACCGAAAAAGATATATTTGTGTTCGATAAGACGCCGCAAAAATCAAAAGAATTTGAGCCGTTGGTGTTTGCGGTTATCGGTTTAGCACATAGTCATATTTATGGAATGTGTAACGGACTGTTAAAGCAAGGTGCGATTTTAAAATATGTTTATGAGGAAAATACCGAGCTTTTAAATGCATTTAAGAATATTTTTCCGCAGGCAATTGCTTGTGACAGTGAAAATGAAATTTTAAGCGATTCTTCTGTAAAGCTTATAGCGTCTGCAGGTATACCGAGCGAAAGAGCAGATATCGGTATCAGAGCAATGAATGCCGGCAAGGACTTTTTTGTCGATAAAGCTCCTGTAATATCCCTTTCACAGCTTGAAGCGGTTAAAAAGAAAGCCTGGGAAACCAAAGCAAAATATTTTGTTTACTATGGCGAAAGTATTGATAATGAATCTGCGGTTTTTGCCCGTCAGCTGATTTCACGCGGTGTAATCGGCAAGGTATTTCATATTGATAGCTTAGCTCCACACCGATTGAATCCTCACACTCGCCCTGAATGGTTTTGGGGGAAAGCATATACCGGTGGAATATTAACAGATTTAGGTTCGCACCAAACACAGCAGTTTTTGAGTTATACAGGAAATTCTAACGCTACAGTTGACTTTGCAAGGGTGAATAATTACAATTTCAAAGAGTATACCGAATTTGAAGATTTTGGCGATTTCACCTTAACGGGTGATAACGGCGTTACGGGATATTTCAGAATAGATTGGAATTCGCCCGCGGGTCTTAAAACCTGGGGTGATGCCAGAATGTTAATTGAAGGTAGCGACGGTTATATAGAGCTTAGAAAGAACTGCAATGTAGGTCTTGATATGAATCCTAATTATGTTGTGGTTGTTAATAATGACGGTATGTTTGCCCAAAATGTTACAGGCAAGGTGGGCATTACCTATTTTGATGATTTAATTTTTGATTGCTATAACAGAACTGAAACTGCAATGAACAGCAATGAAGCCTTTAAAGCTATCGAATTGGCTATAACAGCTCAAGAACTTGCTAATAAAAATTAAGGCGGCGAAAATATGAAAATTATTAGAGAAACTATTGAGGGATATCCTACTGTTCGGATTACCGATGATGAATATTGTTATACATACGGTTATTACAGTAATAACTCTTGGGTGGATGATAATAGGATTATACTTAATCGCCATTTAAAAGGCGAAGATGCTAAGGGTCAATATGTTCTTATAGATTTAAAGAATGAAACCGAAGAAATATTACCGCTTGGTGATAATATTTTCACGGTTTATACAGAGTCGGTGGTATATAACGAGAAGTTTTATTATATAAAAAATAAAACCGAGTTTATGTGCTACAATGTGAACACTAAAGAAATAAACAAGATATGTGACGTGCTTGACGGTTTTCATTTTCCTCATATCACGGCAGACGGTAAATATATAAACTTTGCTCATTACACAAACGACGGTGTCGGCGAGTGTTATGTGGTTGATGTTGAAGGCAAAACCTATGAAAAAGCTTTTGAAAAGATTTTCAGCAAGCCGTTTGCAACCGCCAATCATATGATGATTTGTCCTACCGATAAAGATAAGATTTTCTTTGCACACGAGGGCGATACTTTCTATATATCAAACCGCTTGTGGCTTTACGAAAAGGTAAGAGGTCTTCGTTGTGTTGCAAAGCAAAATCTTGATGAAAACGGAAATCTGGCTGACTGCTTCGGTCATGAATGTTGGGCGGCTGACGGAAGAGGATTATATTTTGTAAAATACAACTGCTCACCTAAAGGTCCCTCAGGCATTAGCTATGTTGATTTAGAGGGCAATCAGAAGAATGGCATTTACGGAAAATATCCTTATTGGCATGTGAGCTGTGCTCCTGACGGTAGGTTATTGGGTGCCGATTGTATGAGCGGAGAAAAGAGCTTTGTGTGCGTGATAGATACCAAAGCCAATGAGGAAATTTTAATAGCAAGAGTGGGATATAATTGGAGTCATCCCAATCATCCACACCCAAGCTTTAGCCCTGACACTAACAGAATAGCATATCACGATTTGCAGGGCGATAAGCTTACGGTTTGCTTTGTTAATGTAAGTGATATTATTTCTAATTAAATACATATTAAAATACCCCTTAAGCTTAAAACACAAGCTTAAGGGGTATCGT
>JAZTXU010000003.1:0-13454 GCA_045636565.1 Acutalibacteraceae bacterium | reverse complement strand
ATGATATTATTGACTGAATTACACTCTCTATACAGCGGAAAAATTTTAAAAATTAATTCACAAATTATATACAGAATATAAATAATGCGGAAAAAAATATATATTATCATAAATTCATACCAAGAGGGAGCCGCACCCACTTTGGTATAATTTCTCCAACAAGAGAAATTCTCTCCTCAAAACCCCTTAAAGTAAAAGGAAGCTGAGTTTTTCAGCTTCCTTTTACTTTTTTCATTTTTATGTTGACTTTTTGCAATTGTGACAATATAATCGAAGCATAAATAAAAATGAATGATACTTTTGTATAGTATATATAATCTTTTGAAGTTTTCGGAGAAAATAATATGGGTAACAATTCTAATTTGAATTTCGAGTTTAAAAATACCGTAAGCCGTGAGGTACTTTGTAATTATTTGTCTCGCGCTATAACACTTTCTTCACACACTGAACCACTCAATTTTGAAACAACCCCTCATAAAAAGAAGTTGATTCTAAATACGGGAGCTAAATATATTCAGCGCGCTGAAACCTCTTGGAATCCCCGTATTGAAGACTATGCTACATATCCTATGCAGAAAGCTTTTATCGAAGATTTACACAAAGATGACCCCGACGTAGTTTTCGAGGCTTGCGTATTTGAATGTGTATCAAAATTCGTTGAAGATATTGCAGTTCCTGCATGGGTTTTTGAAGCCTTCGAACTTGAAGCTGAAAACCGTAATTTTTGTTATGAGAAAATGTGTTTTCCTAATGGAAAATATTTAAATCACTGGTCAAAAGATGCAAGTATTCCCGATATGACACAGCTTGAAACCCAGATGTTTTTCTATTTCCGCGCTTGTACATATATCTCATTAGGCTTTGAGGCGCTTCACTTAGGTCAGGTACATTTAATTGGTGAAGATGACACTAATTGGGAGTGTTGGACAAAGCTTTGCAGAATGATTCGCGAATATGCTAAAATCCACGCTCGCAGAAATTTTGTATTTATAAATACCCATACTCGAGGTATTGTTGGAAGTGACGGAGTGCTTCTTTTTGATTTCAACGCTTATCCTGCAAGACCTATGGCAGACGGAACACAGAAACCTCACTATCCTACTGATGATAATCCGCAGCGTTGCTATTTTGTAAACCGCCAGCGAGGTGATTTTAAATCTATTTACGGTAAAAGCATTGGCGGTAAAACCTTTAGCGGATGGGAGTGTGACAGTCTTCCCTATCTTATCGAACTTGATGAATTTGGCGATGTTGAAGAACAGCTTAATATCAACGACCCTGAAGATGTTCGTTGTTGGGGTATGGATGAAATCAACTGGTTTGCAAATCAGCCCGCTTGGTATAGAGCAGAATTTATGAGATATGCTTACAATTGGATGCGAAACGAAGCCGAGGGTGACGGTTATATGGCTTTGCCCGCCGAACGCAGAGCATTTTATTATGATGAAAACAAAAATATTACACGTGGTTTTTATTATGCTTTCCTTAAAGAAAATTATCCAAAAGGCAACAATGATGAATTAATTATAAAAGAAATTTTTGAAGAAAACTAAATTCCAAAAGGAGCAAAAAAATATGAACACAAATCCAAAATATGCTTTTCGTTATAAGGTTAGTCGAGAAGTTCTTTGTAACTATTTGGCTAAAACCGTAACACTTTCATGCCATCACACACTATTAAATCCCGAAACCGAATCCCACAGAAAGCAGTTTATACTTAATACAGGTGCTAAGTATATTCAAAGAGCGGATACTTGTTGGAATCCACGTATTGATGAATACGCTGATTATCCAATGTCAAAGGCGTTTATAGATGAAGTTCATAAGGAAGACCCTGATGTTGTTTTTGAGGCTTGTGTTTTTGAGACCGTAACAAAGAAACTTGTAAATGAAATCCCCATTCCCGCCTGGGTATTTTTAGCTTACGGTTTAGAGCCTGAAAAGCGTAATTTTGATTACGATAAAATGATTTTCCCGAACGGTAAATATGTAAATCATTGGGCTACTGACCAATCCGTTCCCGATATGACACAACTTGAAACTCAAATGTTTTTCTATTATCGTTCTTGTACTTATATTACATTGGGATACGAAGCGCTACATTTAGGTCAGGTACACTTGGTTGGTGAAGATGACACAAATTGGGAATGTTGGACTAAACTTTGCCGAATGATTCGTGAATTTGCAACCAAATATGCAAGAAGAAACTTTGTGTTCATAAATGCCCACACCTGCGGTATTATTGGCAGCGATGGAAAACTTCTTTTCGATTTCCACGCAGAACCAGCTCGTCCTATGGCAGACCCTAACGATGTTCCCCATCCTCCAACAGAAGATAATCCGCAGCGTTGTTATCTATCAAACGAAGTTCGCGGTGATTTCAAAATCATTTACGGTCATAGTTTAGGTGGAATGACTTATAGCGGTTGGGAATGTGAATCTCTTCCCTATTTGGTTGAAATTGATAACTTCGGCGATGTTCGTGAGCAGCTTAATATCCCCGATCCCACCGATGTTCGTTGTTGGGGTATGGATGAGATTAACTGGTTTGCAAATCAGCCTGCTTGGTACCGTGCAGAGTTTATGAAATATGCTTATAATTGGATGAGAACCGAAGCAAAAGGCGATGGTTATTTTGCTTTCGTTGGTGAACGCATATGTTCTTATTACAATGAAAACAAGGAAGTTATCGGTCATTATTATTACGCTTACGATCCTGCTTATTTTGAAAAAGGTAATAACGATGAAGCGGTAATAAAAGAAATTTTCAGCCAGAACTAAAATTCGAAAAAATTTATAAAAAATCGATTGTTAAACTATTGACAATCGATTTTTTTATGCTATAATAAAATAAAAACTGTCTCATTTGAGACAATATTGAGGAAACAATGTTTGATTTAAACGAATTTTTCTTATTTAACGGCTTGGAAATTTCAGAAAAGCAAGTGCTGATTGCAAAACTTCCAAAACCAACCTATTTTAAAAAAGGTGAGGTTATATATTCTGCAACCCACTTTCCGAATGCAGTTGGCATAATCATTAAAGGAAAGGCATTTGCAGTTACCAATAACGGAAGCCGCCTTTATATGAATAGTTTTTCTGAGGGCACCTGCTTTGGCGCAGCAGCAATATTTGGTAATAATAATGAATATGTAAGCACCATTACCGCTAAGGTTGATATTGAAATCCTCTTTTTAACCGAAAAAATCCTTAAGAAAATATTTTTAGAGTTTCCGCAAACCTCAATAAATTATATTGAATTTCTATCAAGCAAAATAAGATTTCTCAATAAAAAGGTCGGCTTGCTTTCAAGTGGGAGTGCAGAAAACACTTTGCTCAATTATTTAACAACCATAGCCGATAATAGCGGCAACGCTACCCTTCCACGTAATATGACCTTGCTTTCAAAAACACTTGGCATCAGCAGAGCATCGCTCTACCGTTGCCTTGAAGCACTTGAAAATGAGGGTTTAATATTAAAAAATAAAAATACAGTAAAGGTGATTAAAAATGAAAAAAATTCTTAGTTTAGTATTGTGCTTGGTGTTTGTGCTGTCACTTGCCGCTTGCGGTGATAAAAACAACACCACAAACAAAGAAAACAATGCTTCTGATAACAAAGTAACTTACAAAGAGGCAAATGTATATGTTCTTTCAGGACCTACCGGTATTGGCGCTGCTAACCTTAAAGATTTGGCAGATAAGAAAGAAACAACCGGAACTTATAATGTAACTGTTGTGGCTCAGCCGGACGAGGTTGTTGCTAAAATTTCAAAGGGTGAAGCAGATATCGCTGCTATTGCCACAAACCTTGCCGCAAAACTTTATAACAAAACAAACGGTGGAATCACAATTCTTGCAGTAAACACCATGGGTGTACTTAATGTTGTAACACCTAAAGGCGTTGAAATCAATTCACTTGAAGATTTAAAGGGTAAAAAGGTATATGCAACCGGTCAGGGCTCCAACCCTGAATATGTTATCAATTATCTTTTAGAAAAAAATAGCATTGATAAAGATAAGGATATTACATTGGAGTATAAAGCAGAAGGTACTGAACTTTTAACAGTTTGGGCAAAAGACCCCGATGCTGTAATTATTGCTCCACAGCCTGTTGCAACTACACTTGTTGTAAAAAACGAAGGTGCTAAAATTGCAATCGACCTTACAGATGAATGGGATAAGGTTAGCACAGATTCTGCTCTTATGATGGGTTGTGTTGTTGTTCGCAACGATTTCTTAAAAGAAAATAAGGCAACTGTTGATAAATTCCTCAGTGAATACAAAGCATCTATTGAAAAAGCCAATAATGATATTGAAGGCACCTCAACACTTTGCGAAACTTACGGTATAGTAGCAAAAGCCGCTATTGCTAAAAAAGCTATTCCCGAATGCAACCTCTGCTATATTTCCGGTGAGGAAATGAAAACAAAACTTTCAGGTTATTTGAAGGTTCTCTTTGATGCAGATAAGACCGCTGTTGGCGGAAAATTACCTGCAGATGAATTCTACTATGCAGGCTAAATTTAAAAAAGCAATATTTTCAGCAGGATCCATTGTATTTTGGGTCCTGCTATGGCATATAGCGGCAAGTTATGCCAATAAAGATTTGCTACTTCCTATCCCCTTACCCGAAGAAACCCTAAAAGAATTTATAAATTACATTGATAAGCCCGATTTTTGGCAGGCTATTGGTAATTCGATTTTTCACATATTAACCGGATTTATCAGCGCTGTTATTTTAGGGCTTGCTTGCGGTATTCTTTCAGGAAACAGTTTAATATTTAAAACTCTGTCCTCTCCCGTTTCAAGACTAATTCGTTCCGTTCCGGTTGCGGCTATAATCTTTTTAGCTTATATCTGGATTCCTTCTGAATTAATGCCATCTTTCATTGCGTTTTTAATGGTTTTCCCTATTGTTTGGCTTCAAATTGAAACTGCGCTTTTAACCATTGATAACAAGCTGATTGAAATGGCAAGTGTTATGGGAATGAGTAAAACAAATATAATCAAAAACATTAAAATTCCGTTTGTTTTACCGGCTTTTCGCAATGCCTGTATTACCGGACTTGGCTTTGCTTGGAAATCGGGTGTTGCGGCAGAAGTTATTTGTAATCCAACCGGAAGTATCGGCTCACTGCTTTCGAATGCAAAAAGCAATATTGAATTTGCCAAAGTTTTTGCCATTGTGCTTACTATAGTTATTTTAAGCCTCATTTTAGAAAACATTATAAAATTTTTCTGGAGGGAAAACCGCTATGATAAAGTTTAATAATGTGAATTTTTCTTACGATAATAATGCCGTGCTCAAAAACTTTAGCCTTGAAGTAAATAAGGGCGATAAAATTTGTTTGTTTGGCGAAAGCGGATGTGGCAAAACCACCGTTTTAAGACTTATCTTGGGTCTTTTAAAGGCCGATTCGGGACAAACTATAATGGCAAGCGATTTGAAACCTGCTGTTGTTTTTCAAGAAAACCGCTTAATTCCTTTTAAAACGGTTTTGCAAAATGTATCACTCTTTAGTTTGGATGAAGCAACTGCTAAATTTCATCTTGAAAGCTTGGGTCTTGGTAAATATTTAGATTCGTATCCGAATAAATTATCGGGCGGTATGAAACGGCGTGTGGCAATAGCCAGAGCTTTAAGTACCGAGTTTGACTATATTATTCTTGATGAAGCTTTTACAGGTCTTGATAACGAAAATGTGATTTCTGTTTCAGAGCATATATTAAATACTGTGGGCGACCGACCGATAATAATGGTAACCCATTCTAAATATGAAGCAGAACTTTTGGGTGCTGAAATAATTGATATGTAATAAATAAATCGAGGGTATTAACCCTCGATTTTTTATATAAACCTATTCAAATTTTTATCAAGAATATCGGTTCTTTTTACGGTATAGCATACAGGTTTAGTGTCTGTTTGCTCAAAGAAAGCTGTCATTACAAGCGAAGGATTCAAATTATCCTCTGTGCCTGCAACAAGTCTCAACATAAGTTCATTACCATTAATACTGAAGCTGTTGATTTTAGGAATTAAATCAATCTGCTTTACCTTTTTCTTTTTACCAACCTTTTCACAAATAATAGATTCTTGTGATAAAAATGCTTTGATTTCTTCTAATAAAGATACATCTTCATTATCAAAGGTAAGTTTGAATTCTGCCCATCCGATTTCTTTCATATTTGTTTTTGGCTCTGATATGCTAAAAAACTCGATATCGGGCGGAGCTACTGATTTCATTTTTTCAAGGCATAAATTCAAATCGTAATTTTCGTCAACAAGTCGAAAATCCATCACCTCATAATCACTCTCGTATCCCAAAGAAAGTGGAAGTGCAAAATTCATATAGATATGCTGATTAAATCCTTCGGTATACCAAATGGGAATTTGAGATTTTGCAATAAGTCTTGACATAAAGCGAGTCATATCAAGGTGTGAAACAAACTTTAGTCTACCAAGCTTTCTGTAAAAAATTCTAACGTTTCTCAAAACATACACCCTCCCCATAACAGTTTGCTCCGCAAGCCGAGCATTTTTCTCGACAATTCGGAGTGGATTGGGCACATTTTGCCCTTTGGTTTTCACTTATCAAAAACTCTTTAGAAACCGCATAATCAAGATGATCCCAAGCGAGTATTTCATCGTAAGAATTTCCGCGATTAGCATAAAATTCGGGAGTTATGCCGCACTTTTCGAACGCATTAAGCCATTTTTCCACATCGAAGCATTCTGTCCAACTATCAAACTTACAACCAAGTTTATACGCTTCTTCAATTACCGCACCGAGTCTTCTGTCACCACGAGCAAAAGCACCCTCTAAAAAGCTTGTTGAAGAATCATGGTAGCTCAAAGAAATCTTCTTGGTGGTTATGCAGGATTTTAAATATTCCTGTCTGCGGCGAATTTCATCTGCAGTAATTTGAGGCTCGAATTGGAACGGTGTAAAAGGCTTTGGAACAAAGGTGGAAACGCTGATTGACACATTAACCGATTTTCCCTTTGGCTTGGTGGGTAAATCATAATATAGATTTACAATCCTTTGACCCAATTCAGCGATACCCTTTAAATCCTCATCGGTTTCGGTGGGAAGACCTAACATGAAGTAAAGCTTAACTGCGGTATATCCACCCTCAAAAGCGGTTTTGCAGGTAGAAAGTATTTCTTCCTCTGTTACATTTTTATTAATAACATCGCGAAGTCTTTGTGTGCCCGCTTCGGGCGCAAAGGTAAGACCATTCTTCCTGATGTGCTTGATTTTGTCTAATAGCTCGTCCGAAAAATTATCAATTCGAAGCGAAGGAAGAGCGAGACTGATGTGTTTTTTATCGGTCCATTCAAGTAAATTATTAAGCAAAGGTTCAATTTCGCTGTAATCACTTGTACTAAGTGAGGAAAGCGAAATCTCATCATAACCTGTGTTTTCGCAAAGACATTTAGCTTGGCGGTTTACCGTGTCAGCACTTTTTTCTCTAACCGGCCTGTAAATAAAGCCTGCCTGACAGAAACGACAACCTCTAATACAACCTCTAAATACCTCTTGAACTGCTCTATCATGCACAATTTCAATAAAAGGAACCACAAAATTATCAGGATAGAAAACATTGTCCATATCCTTAATAATGCGCTTTTTAACGGTTTTAGGAGCACCATCTTTTGCAATTACTGACTTAATTGTACCATCTTCATTATATTCAATATCATAAAGAGAAGGAACATAAACACCTTCAATTTTTGCGGCTTCTTTTAAGAAATCGGCTTTGCTACCGCCGTTTTTCTTGAATTCCTTATAAAGATCAATAAGTTCCAAATCAACCTCTTCACCTTCTCCCAAGAAGAAAAGATCAATGAAATCTGCAATAGGTTCAGGGTTGCATACACAAGGACCGCCTGCTACAACTAAAGGCGAAAGGTCAGGTCTATCTTTAGATTTTAAAGGAATACCTGCCAAATCCAACATATTAAGCACATTGGTGTATGACATTTCATACTGCATAGTAAAGCCTATGATATCAAAGTCCTTTATAGGGTCACGGCTTTCAAGTGCAAACAAAGGTATGTTGTTTTCGCGCATAACCTCTTCAAAATCGGTCCACGGAGCGAAAACACGCTCACACCAAATATCATCACGTGCGTTAAATTGAGAATACAAAATTTTCATTCCGAGATGTGACATTCCAATTTCGTAAGTATCGGGAAAACAAAACGCAAAGCGCACATCAACTTGATCCTTGTCTTTAATCACACTATTTATTTCACCGCCCGAATATCTGCCGGGCTTTTGAACTGTAAGTAATAATTTTTCAAATTCTTGAGTTTCCATATCTAATTCCTTTTTAAAATTAATCTTTTATCATTTTACAACAAAAGCATTTATCTTTCAACTATTATTTAATCAAACATACCATAAAAAGGTAAATTCCTATTATATAAACCGATAAATTGAATTTCCCTTTAACTGTAAATATAATTGCAACTGCAATTATTAAAACTGCAGTTATAACGGTAATAAGCTTTACTATGAGCGTTGCACGTGAGCTATCCCCTCTTTTTGCTAAAAAAGAATAAAGAATCGTTCCACCGTCAAGCCCTAAAACAGGCAAAGAATTGAAAACACCTACAATCAAATTCAACAAGCCGTAATATAAGACCAATACATTCCCAAAGGCAAGATAATTAAAATAAAGGGTAGCAAATAAAACAAAATTCACTATCGGTCCGCAAAAGGCTACTATAATATCGTTTCTATACCGCTTTGAAAAACTGCTTACTACTTGAATACTTGAAGGTATAAGTCTTATCTGATTAGGCTCACAATCCAGCGCCCACATCGCAAATAAATGTCCCGTTTCGTGTACCAAAACCGCAAAAAAAGTTGGCAATATAAGCCCCGTGCGGTCAAATGCCAACATTATTGTAAATACCGCGCAAAAGAAAAATGATACATAAATTTTAGTGCCAAATAATTTAAAACTCATAACTTTCCACCTCTGCTCGACATCACCTCGTTTGTATCGGTAACACTACATATTTCATTATTATAAAATTCTTTTAAATTAGCATAAGTCTCTTTAAAAAAATATTTAATACAAACCGTACCTGCAATTAATAATAAAATACAAATTCCTTGGGTTATCATCACAGAAATATAACCGTTTGTGATATTTAAGGTATTATTTTCTCTCTTTTCCATCAGGTTTTCTCCTTGCTAAACCTTTCGAGTTATGTTATACTTAATATATATTTTTAAATAGGATGATTTTATGCCATTTTTACCTATAACTAAAAAAGAAATGACCGCACTCGGTTGGGATAGGCCCGATTTTATAATCGTAACGGGTGACGCTTATGTTGACCATCCAAGCTTTGGCACAGCTATTATTTCTCGCGTGCTTGAAAGTGAAGGCTTTAAGGTTTGCATTATTTCTCAGCCAAGGTCTGATAGCGATTACAACCGATTTGGCGCTCCAAGACTCGGTTTTCTTGTGAATAGCGGTAATATTGACTCTATGGTAGCTCACTATACCGCCGCCAAAAAGCGCAGAAGTGATGATGCATACACCCCTGGAGGAAAAGCAGGAGCCAGACCTGATAGAGCGGTTATCGTTTATTCCAAAAAAATACGCGCTCTCTTCCCCGAAACGCCTATCGCTATTGGCGGTATTGAAGCATCGCTTCGCAGATTTGCTCATTACGATTATTGGGATGACACCGTGCGCCCATCAATTCTTATTGATTCGGGTGCAGATTTGCTTATGTACGGCATGGGTGAAAAACACATAGCAGAAATTGCCCATAGATTAGATAATGGTGAAAAAATTTCAGACCTAACCGATATCAAAGGTACTTGTTACGCCGTTGATTCAACTGATTATAATTTCATTGAAGGGGTTTGTGAATGCCCGTCTTTTGAACTTGTAAAAACACTTGACCAAAAGGGCAAAAAACAATATGCTATTTCAACAAGAATTCAGCAAACACAGCACAACACAGTAACAGGAAAGATAGTAATTCAAAAGCACGGAAATAAAATAGTTGTGCAAAACCCACCTATGGAGCCTCTCACAACAGAGGAAATGGACAAGGTTTATGCCCTTCCCTTTATGCGAGATTATCACCCTTCTTATGAAGCAATGGGCGGTGTACCCGGTATTGAAGAGGTTAAGTTTTCAATTATCCATAACCGTGGCTGCTATGGTGCTTGTAATTTTTGTTCTTTAGCTTATCACCAAGGCAGACAGATAAGCGTCAGAAGTCACAATTCAGTAATTGAAGAGGCTAAAATCATATCTGATATGCCTGATTTTAAAGGTTACATTCACGATGTTGGCGGCCCTACTGCGAATTTCAGAGCACCATCATGCGATAAGCAATTAAAACACGGAATGTGTCCCGAAAAGAAATGCTTGGCACCCGAGATGTGCCCTGCGGTTAAGGTTTCGCACGATGATTATCTTGAGCTTTTGCGCGAATTAAGGAAACTTCCAAAAATTAAAAAGGTGTTTATTCGCTCGGGTATTCGTTTTGATTATTTAATAGCAGATGAAGACGATTCATTTTTCAAAGAGCTTGTAATCCACCACACGAGCGGACAGTTAAAAGTAGCTCCCGAGCATTGCTCTGACAATGTTTTAAAATATATGGGCAAGCCTTCCTTTAATGTTTATAAAAAATTTGAAAAGCGGTTTTATGAGCTTACAAAATCGGCAAACAAGAAACAGTATTTGGTGCCTTATCTTATGTCCTCACACCCGGGCAGCACTATTAATGATGCTATTGAGTTATCGCTATTTTTAAAGCGTAATAAGCTCCACCCAGAGCAGGTGCAGGACTTCTACCCCACCCCCGGCACTGTTTCAACCTGTATGTTCTATACCGAGCTTGACCCTTACACAATGCAAAATGTTTATGTGCCAAAAACTGCCGAAGAAAAGGCGCAGCAACGCGCTTTACTGCAATATTTCAAGCCCGAAAATAAAGCGATAGTGTTATCTGCACTAAAAAAAGCTAAAAGATTTGACCTTATAGGTACTGGTAAGGACTGCCTTGTAGCAGAACCAAAAAATAATACTCAAGGCAACAAACCCCAAAGAAAACCTAAAAAGACAATCAGAAATATTCATAAGTCTAAGAAAAAATAGTATTAAAGCCGTACGATCAGGTTATCGTACGGCTTTATCATTTAATCAACAATATTAAGTTTAATTGTAACACATTCATAGTCACCTATGTGAACGGTTACACCCTCTTCAAGTATTTTTTCACCCGAAATTTCCTCGCCGTTTAGAATATAAGTTTTATTCTTTTCTACAACGGGATAAACAGTAACAGAATCTTGATGAATAACCTCTGAGAATATTAAAACTTCGATTTTGTTAAGGTCAACATCCGAATACTGCAAAGCTGTAATATCGGTGGATTTATAAATTATTCTCGTTACCGCATTTTTATAGAATTCTCGGTTTTCTTTATGATTTAAAATAAGTTCCTTTAAAGCCTGCTTTTCTTCATCAGGGTAAGCGGCAATATCGGTTGAAAATCCCATTACACCACCCGTTAATAGTCCGTGAGTATAAGATTCTCTTACTGCGGCAACACATTCCCAAGTGGCATTGTTACAGCTAATAGGCAAAGAAACCTTGGTTTTGCTGCCATATTTCGGGAATCCGTTAAAATATCTTCTAACATCCCATCTTTCAATGTGGCACACGGGAAGTCGCAAGGCAGTATCTCTAATAATTCTCACACTTGCAATAGGGCTTTGGTTATCGCTTGACCAAACACTGTCATACAAAGCATTATTAGCCATATCCATTCTGTAACCGCCCGAAGCACAGTTTGTGATATAAATATCGGGATATTTTTCACGAATAGCAGCAATAAATTTGCGAACACCCTTGAAATAAGGATAAAAACCTTGACCTGAAGGGTCGTAGCTTAACTGAGCATTAAAATCAAACTTTAAGAAACCAACATTATATTTTTCAATTATATTAAGCACGGTTTCTGTTATGTAGAACAATGCTTTTTCATCCGCAAAATTCAGAAAAGCGTTTCCGCCTGAGCCTAAAATAAAATGTTCGGGATGTTCATTATAAATATTAGAAGAAACGAGCGCTCTTTCAGGCTCAACCCACATACCAAATTTAAGGCCCTTACTTCTTATGTATTCAGAAACCTCAGAAAGTCTTCCCTTATATCCAAATTCGGTATTTTCAAACCAATCTCCTATTGCATCACTCCAGGCATCTCTATCGCCAAACCAACCTGCATCTAAAAGGAACATTTCAACGCCAAGCTCTGCCGCGGTATCTACCTGACGGAATAAATCGTCAATATCAATAGTATCAAATCCGAGCATCCAACTATTATATATTACAGGCAGTTGACGTCGAGGATACAAGTCGTTATAAGCCTTATGTAGTCTCCAGCAATCTAAATCGCGAGTGTTTTCTGTTTCATAGAACAAAATCTGCGGCATTTCGATAACTTCATCTTTTTTGCAGTTTAAGGATAAACCTCTGTCACCAATTCCAAGCTCAACCGCTACTGCTTCAAGCCTTTCGTGGAATGGCAAACGGGTGATTTTAATTTTCCACTGTGCATTGGGCAAAAGATGAAAAACTATGATTTTACCGGTTGCCTTATTGCGAACCGCCGCCATGGGTGATGCACCATCTTCAAAGCGAACACCAAAATTCGAAACCTCGCAGGACGTTACAAGCGGTTGCCAGCTGCCGTTGCTTTCATTCTGCCAAGCGCTGTATTGAGTGTAAATCTCATATTCCCCACCCTCAAGCAAAAAGCGAGAAGAAAAGCTATTAAGCACGGTATCCTCAAAAGCTACAAATGTGTCCTTACGGCTACAAATACCGCAACTGAGTGATTCAAATTTACTTTCTACCTTGATTTTTTCATCAGTAAAAACATATCCGTTTTCGGTTTCTTCTATTTTTTTGATATCGCGATCCATACCATCAACGGCGCCAAAGCTACCGTAGGCAGAAAAGAAGCCTGAAATACCTGTCTTTTTAGATTTGACATCAACAATTTTTTTATAATTCATTTTATCACTTGCCTTTCAAATAAGATGTTATACTGTAATTTTTCTCACAAAACACGCTTTTGTATTTACCCCATTTTTATCAGGATATTTCAAATTGTTATAACAAACAATTACTGTATCATCCGAAATTTTTTCAACAAATGTATTACTGTAACTACAAGAGTCAAAATATTTGCTTTCGGCATCGTTTCTTCCCTCTGCTCTTTCTTCTGTGAGGGTTTTACCGATAATACTGTATGATTCGCTCCAAGTTTTGCCCTTATCATAAGAAACCTTACAGTGAACACCGGGTCTGCCGTAAATCACAAGCAAAACATCATCTTTAAGAGCTACTATATGCGGTGTAACGCTTGAATCAGCGATTTCGCGCGGTTTTTCCCAAGT
>JAZTXU010000002.1:0-2675 GCA_045636565.1 Acutalibacteraceae bacterium | reverse complement strand
GAGAACTGAGGTGCACGACGAGCGCCTTTGAGACCGTACTTCTTTCTTTCCTTCATACGAGGATCACGAGTAAGGAATCCAGCCTTCTTGAGTTCTGCTCTGAGTTCAGCATCAGACTGAAGAAGAGCACGAGAAATACCGTGGCGGATTGCACCAGCCTGACCGGTAACACCACCGCCCGCAACGCGGCAAACGATATCATACTTATCTGCAGTACCTGTAAGGTTAAGGGGCTGACGAACGATAAGCTTTAAGGTTTCAAGACCGAAATAATCGTCTATATCTCTGTCATTGATTGTTATTTTACCTGTTCCTGTGTAAAGGCGTACACCAGCAAGAGAGCTTTTTCTTCTACCTGTTCCGTAAAAATAAGGCTTTGCTTCAAACATTAGTCACATACTCCCTTCTTAAAATTCATACTTTTCGGGCTTCTGAGCAACCTGTACGTACTCAGTACCGCTGTAAATGTGAAGTCTTGTAAGAGCCTTGCGGCCGATTGTAGTATCGGGAACCATGCCCTTAACTGCGAGCTGCATAGCAAGCTCAGGACGGTTCTTCATAAGAGTTGCATACTGAACCTCTTTAAGACCGCCGATATAACCGGTGTGACGGCGATAATACTTCTTTTCTAACTTCTTACCTGTTAAAACTGCTTTATCAGCATTGATAACGATAACATGGTCACCGCAATCAACATGGGGAGTAAACTCGGGCTTAATTTTACCTCTGAGAATATCCGCAACCTTAGCAGCGGTACGACCAAGGGGTCTGTCAGCTGCGTCAATTATATACCATTTACGCTGAATTTCAGCAGGCTTTGCCATAAATGTTGACATAATCAAATCCTCCAAAATAATTTAGTTTGTCACTCAGATGGGTTAATTCCAAATGACCAGCTTGAATATAATACCACAAAGGAAATACATTGTCAATACTATTTTTTCAAAATTTTGATTTACAGAATCAAATCTCTTGTTTTCTAACGTTTTCTCTATTTTTCTCTATTTTTCTCGTTAATGATTTTTGATTTTTTGTTAAGTTCTTCAATACTTAATGATACGTTATGGGGTATTGGTTTCCATTCAACCTTGCTGAACAATGCAATAATCATTGAAATTTTACCTATTTGGTCGAAAATCGGGAAGGTGAGACAGAACCACACTTTTTTATACCATTTAATAGGCGCAATTCTTTTGCGTTCCATAAAGAATACATATCCTGCAACAAAAATTCCGCTTAAATAGCCCTGTATTATAGCTGCAAGGGTAAAGCAGAGCAATATCACGATCGATATGGCTATATTACTGTTTGAAAAGGAAATGTTAAACATATCCATTATGAATTTAAGTAAAGCCGGACCGTATTCGGATGAAATTTTAATGGCACCGCCCACAAGCAGAGCGGTATTAAGCGAGAATAAAACCCAACGTTTTATAACAGAAGCGAGCGAGTGTGGGAAAACCACAGTAAGCACATCTAAACTCATAAATCTTAATCTCAGGTTGTTTAAAAGTCTTTTGTGCCACGGTGCATCGATATATTTTTTATCTATGTATGCATCTTTTTCGGTTACAAAAATATGTTTTAAAAGTGACGGACCGGTTTCAACCAACGCCTGAAGATGTCCTTTTGCCCAACGGATACGTTGGCGCATAGCAATTCTAATATTAATCGGTTGTTCATCGTAAAACTCGGCTTTATCGTTATAAGATATCTTGTAACCATTTGCAACGGCATCAGCACAGAAGGCTCGGTCCTCGGTAAGACCTGTATAGTTCCAACAGTCCTTAATCAGTTCATTTGCAAATAAAAAGCCTGTTCCTTGGATTCGGGTTGCTAAATGCAGCGCCGAGCGCATACGGTGTTCTGTTCTTGAGGTTCTTAGCCAATGGAGTCCGTACGAAGCGGAAATCCAGTTATCATCAAAGTTTTTAGTGTTGCGATAAGAGGTTATAATTTTTTCACCTGCGTCAAATGAATTATTCATTTGGTTTACATAATCCTGTTTCAAAAGATTATCTGCATCAAAAATAAAATAACCCTCATAGGCTTCAATGCCGTAATCGCGCTTTATGCATCTTGTGAGGTACTGCAAAGCAAAGCCCTTGGTGCGATGTTCTTGGTCAAATCTTTCATAACAAATGGCTCCCAGATCACGCGCTATTTGTGCGGTGGAATCGGTGCAGTTATCCGCCACAACGAATATATCGATAAGTTCTTCCGGATAATCCTGTTGCCTTATGCTTTCAATCAAATTGCCGATAACCGACTCTTCGTTACGAGCGGCAACAAGAATGGCATATTTGTGAAGCTTTTGTGCCTTTTTAAATTTACGAGTTGTAAAAGCACCGCCGACTGCAAAAACGGCGCGTGTTGCATAAATAATTGAAATTATAAGCCATATATAATTTATTATTTTGATTATCCATTCAACTGTTAACACTTAAACACCTGCATTTAACTAACTTTTTATTACGAGAAACATTTTATTATTGATAATGAAATGTAATTTAACATTTTTATTTTAACATTTTGCAATCCAAAAAGCAAGAAGTTAATGTTTGCATTTTGGGGGCTTTAATTTATAAAAAATAAAAGCACCAACCACAAGGGTTGATGCTTTCATTTTTGGAGCGGGTGATGGGAATTTGTCTCGGCACTCCCGTGCCTATCGC
>JAZTXU010000001.1:0-2775 GCA_045636565.1 Acutalibacteraceae bacterium | reverse complement strand
TCCTTGCAAATTTATACGTGTACGCAAAATAGAATGACAAAGTCCCACATCAGAATCCCCATAATGAGCACGTACTTCTCCACTTATTTTGATGGGTTCAGCAGCATTTGCCGCATAAGCAGAGGCAGTTACACCAAGTGCCATAGCCATTGCTAAAGTTAAAGATTTTTTCATAAACAGGTCACTCCTTTAAAATTTCCTTCAACACTAATTTAATTTTACTTCTTTGCAAAGCACTTAGTCAAATTTTAAAGGCGTTCTCGATTTTCGAGAACGCCTTTGTTTATTAAGCAATAAAACTTAACCTCTAAAGATTTCGACTTCATCGCTATTCGCAACAACATTGACCAATTTGGCAAAAAGTATCTGCTTTCTCCCAAATCTGTTCATAATATGCAAGTTGTTTTTGAAGAATTGTGCGTGCAAACCTTATTACTTTATCAAGGAGAAGCACCCAATCTACAATTTAAGATAGAGTATTCCGATAAGACAAACTCTACTCAAATTCGCATTGCTTATTCAGGCAAAGCTTTTGAGCTGGAAGAAGACATGGATATGATTTCTTTCGCTCTCTTGAAAAATGCAACCACTGCCATTAACACAGCTTTAACTGAAAATGGCGAAAACGAATTCATTTTAGATATTAAATAAGATTCTGTTATCGCTTACTCAAGAACAAAATGATATAATTAAATCATACAAAGAATAGTGCTTAAATTTCTTACATATTACATAAGCACATTAAAAATACAGGAGGCTTTTATCATGACTATTGATAAACAAATTAACGGCAGCGAACTTACCCTCTCTTTGACTGGCCGTTTAGATACCACCACTGCACCTGAACTGGAAGCGGTTATTAAAGAAAATATTACCGGCGTTACCAATTTAGTAATTGACTTCGCAGGTTTGGAATACCTTTCTTCCGCTGGCTTGCGTGTAATTTTGAGCGCTCAAAAAACTATGAACAAACAAGGTGAAATGGTTATCCGCAATGTAAACGAAACTATCAACGAAGTTTTTGAAATCACCGGTTTCATCGATATTCTCACCATTGAATAATATAAGTATGTCATTTTCAAGCGAAGCATGCGATGTGCTTCGCTTCTTTTGAATATAAAGATATACAAAGAATTCGAAAGGGGTGCGACCATGAAGAAAGTGCATAAAATTTCGCAAGACTTTCAACGTTGGTTATTAGCATTGGTTGCCATTGCCTTTTTGACAAGCACTGCGTTCTTGTGGGTTTCCCAAACAAGACTTTCAGAAACAAACACTAACAATCTTTTGCAGTTAAATCTTTCCGATGTGGAACAAGACATTAAAGATTTATCCGACGATAATCTTTTAAAAGTAACCCGTCGCATCGCAAGAGAGTTAAACAAAAAAGATACTGTCAGTTCTTTTGACTTGATGGTACTTGCAGATAAACATTCCGTTCCGGAAATTAACCTTGTTGATACCAATGGTATTATCTCCGCTAGTACCTTCCGCAATTTTATCGGCTTTGATATGTCCAGTGGCACACAATCCGGTGCGTTTATGGTACTTTTGGAAGAACAAAACGAACTGGTACAAAGTTATCAACCTCTTACCTTTGACGAAAACATTTGGCGTAAATACGCAGGTGTAGCTCTTAGAGACGGTGGCTTCGTACAAGTTGGCTACGATTCCTATTCTTTCTATGAAGACCTTGCTGACAAAGTTATTCAATCTACCCGTAACCGCCATATTGGCGAAAGCGGTTCCATCATCGTTACCGACGAAAAATTAAATGTTATTAGTAACCGTGGTGGCGGTATAGGCAAAAAATTATCTTATACTGGTATGGACTTTAGCTGGAACATTGAACCGGGCACCCTTTTTTCTGCAACAGTGCACGGCGTTCCCAGTTATTGCATGTATTCCAAAACTGAAGGCTTTTACATTTTTGCAGTAATACCTCAAAGTGAAGCAGTACTTTCCCGTAATGTTTCCGTAGGCATCACTACTGTAATGGAAGTTATTATCTTCTTTGCACTTTTCGTGCTCATTTACTTCCTTATTAAAAAGCTTATCGTTAATAATATTGAACGCATTAATGATTCCTTAACAAAAATTACTGACGGCGACTTGAACGAAGTTGTTGATGTGCGTACCCATGTGGAATTCGCTTCTCTTTCTGATGACATCAATAGTACCGTTGGTACTTTGAAAAAATATATTGCTGACGCTGCTGCTCGTATTGACGCAGAGCTGGCTTTTGCTAAAGCTATTCAGCACTCTGCTTTACCTTCTGTTTTCCCGCCCTTCCCCACTCGCAAAGAATTCGACATTTGGGCAACAATGGACACTGCTAAAGAAGTAGGTGGCGATTTCTACGACTTCTACTTCGTAAACAAAGATACTCTTGCGTTCTTGATTGCAGACGTTTCCGGTAAAGGTATTCCTGCGGCAATGTTTATGATGAACGCCAAAGCAGTTTTAAAAAGCTACGCAGAAAGCGGACTGGATGTAAACAAAGTCTTTACCCTTGGTAACGAAAAATTATGCGAAGGTAATGATGCAGGCATGTTCGTAACTGCTTGGATGGGTTTCCTTAATACTGAAACCGGTGAAGTAACTTTTGCCAATGCAGGTCATAATCCGCCGCTGGTTCGCCACGCTGACGGAAGCTTTGAATACTTGAAAGTTCGTGCAGGTTTTGTACTCGCTGGTATGGAAGGCGTTAAATATCGTAAAAACGAGCTACAACTTGCACCAGGCGATGTAATTTACCTTTACACCGACGGCGTT